>JASLCY010000171.1 GCA_030151925.1 Oligoflexus sp. | reverse complement strand
GTCTACAAGACCGAAACCGCCGAGCAGATCGAACAGAAGGTTGCGAAACTCAAGGTCTTGGCCGATCTCTGCGGGAACGAAGAGCTGCGCGACGCCTTCCGCGATTACGACCTGATGAGGAAAGAGGGCTGGAAATACGTGGTGCCGGGCGAATGCTTCCTGAGCCACCGCGTGGCGAACCTCTTCCAGGCGATCGAGCTTCATTTCGAGCTGATGTTGCAGGACCTCCATGACCGGAATCAGGCGGACCAGCACACGCTCACCAAAAACGTCCTGCGGCACCGGCGCGAGGTGCTCGCCATGTGCCGCCAGGGTTCGCGGCAGTGGCAGTTCTTCAATGCCATCTGAAGGAAAGAGAGAAGGGCGCATATGGGAAGGCTCGTACCCTCGTTGATGCTTGTTCTGGCGAGCAGCCTCGCTCCCCTCCTCCTTCCCATAGCCCGCAACCTCGAATACGAATACGCGACCCTCAACGCTTATCTCCTGCTCCTCCTCCTGCCCGTCGGACTCTATCTATTACCCGATCAATCGGCGCCGAAGCCGTGGACGGCTCTGAAGACCCTGCTGCTCGCGGCGGTCCTGAGCTTCGTTCCGCCCTTCCTCATGTTCCGCTTCGGCGGTTGCCGGTGCAGCGAACAAGGCTATTGGTTCTGGTGGGTGATCCAGGTGCTGCCGCATCTGGTGCTCGCGCACGGGGTCGCCTGGTATATGCTGAAGGCCCGCGCGGACCGCCGCCGCAACGTGCTCGCGGTCTACTTCGTGATCATGGGCGTCCTGCTCTTCGAGATGGCCTGGATCCTCTGGGCGATGCCGCAGAAGAGGATCACGCATCTGGTCGCCGGCTTCATCCACGGCGCGATCTACGATAACTTCATCGGGGTGGACGACGGCATCGTCTGGACGCGCGCCGGGCACTTGATGGTGGGGCTGATCTTCGTCTCGCTCGCTCTGTTCGTCCGGCGGACGAAGTGGGCGCTGGCGGCTTCGGCCCTGGCCATGAGCCTGGTCTTCAGTTTCGTCGCTTCGCACTACGCGAGCACCGCCCACGGCCTGGCCGCGCTCGAGGAGCTGATGCCCGAGACGCGCGAATCGCGTTTCTTCACGCTGCATTACCAGAAGCCCGAGAACGACGATCAGGTCGAGTCGATCAACCAGATCTTCGCTTCAGCTGAATTCCACAGCCAGGATATCGCCTAGAAACTCCTGATCGACCAGGCGCACGTCGAGGTCTTCGTCTATCCTTCGCGCCGCGAGAAAAAACTCTGGTTCGGCGGCGACGGCACCGACATCACCGATGTGCGCACCCCGTCCGTGCACATCACGGCCGACGCCTGGCCGCACGGGACCCTGCGGCACGAGCTCGTTCATGCGATGGCGTCGCCCTTCGCGTTCCACGGCCTCGGCTTTCATCCGAACATGGCCTTCACCGAAGGGCTGGCGGTCGCGCTCGCGCCTTCGGAAGAGGATATCTCGCTGCATCGCGGCGCGGCAACTCTGCTCAAGGAGCAGAAGATCGATCCGCTGAACCTGTTCTCGCCCCTCTTCTGGAGCGAATCGGGCGGCCGGGCCTACACCGTCGCGGGCTCCCTGATCAAATACCTGATGGACCACTACGGGCTCGAGAAGGTGAAGGAGCTTTACTCCGGCGCGACCTGGCAGGAGACTTTCGGCCAAGAGACGAGCCCTATCCTGAAGGAGTGGATGGCGTTCCTCAAGAAGAATTACACGGACGATAAAGCTGATTTCGCCGCCGAGCAGCTCTACCGCTACCCTGGTTTGCTCGGCGACCTCTGCCCGCATTCCAAGGCCGACCTCAGCAACACCTCGAAGAGCGTTTACATCGCGCTCCGGCAGCCGCGCGGCTGGGACGAGAACAAGGACTACTGGCCCTGGCGGGTGGCTTTGGACCATAGCGCGGGAGCGCGGCTTCAACTGCTGCGCTGGGAATACTTCCACGAAGGGCCGAGCGACGGCCTGCTCACGCGGATCCAGGGTGAATTCCCCGGTCCGATTAAAGCGATGGAAGACGTCGAAGCGCGCTCTCTGACCTTCGATACCCTGATGGGCCTCGGACGCAACCAGGAGGCGAGGGCTTTGATCGCCCAGCTGCTGAAGGATCTGGAGAGTTATTCGATCGGCGACGCCAACCTTCGGCAGCTCTGGAGCCGGAAGATGCTGGTGGATCTCCCGGGCGACGAGGCGAAGATCTGGCTCCAACTGCTGGCCGGCAAAAACGCGGTCGCCCCGCAAGGCGATCTCGCGAAGCAGCCCTGGTTGTTAGACTACCTGTTCCTCCGGAATCATAAGTTCACGGAAGACGACAGCGAGCTGCTGGACCAGCTCACGCTCCGCGAGGTGCCGAAGGATATCCCGGCGACCTTCGCGGTGGAATGGTGGAAGTTCCTGGGCAGTCGCCGGTTTGAGCTCAAGGACTACGAGGCCGCGGCGCAATCGCTGCAGAACGCGGCCGAGCTCGCGCCCGAAGGATCGCGCGACGCCCTGCTGCTCGCGGCGGACGAAGCGCACTTCATCCTGAAGCTCGCGAAAGCCAAAGCGCACAACGCGCGGCACTAGATAAGGGCCAGATCCACGAAACGGCGGCCGGGGCTTTTCTGCGACGCGGGAACCGGCAGGGCCCTGTGGCTCTCCGAATCCTTGAGCCAATGCGAGAAGACCTGAATGCGCTCGGTGATCTTGGTCAGGCCGTCGAGAGCATGCTGCAGCGGATCCAGCTCGTGGAAACCGATGCTCAGGAACTGGTAATTCCCCTCCCTCCTCACTTTCCCCAGCAGATGACGACAGAGCGCGTTGAGGGCATCCGCGTGACCAGGCCGCGCGGCGGGCCAACGCACGAACGCGTAACGAAGGGCCTCCCCCTCTCTCGGGATCGGCGGCAATTTCCACAAGAGGCCCAGCATCGCCAGGAGGCGGACGCCGTTTTTCATCGCGCGCGTATACCGGCTCGCGATCGTGCGGCGGAACGAGGATTGATCCCAAAGGCCGGCGATCGCCAGGATCTCTCCGGCCTGGTTCAAGGCGAGCCAGATATCCTGCAGCTGGAACGAAGGATGCTCTAACAGCCTGGCTTCGAGCCATGGGATCGAGAAGGCCGGGGCGCCGGGAGTCGTCCCGTACGAGGCCTCGAGCAGCTCCACGATAGCCGCCTTATCGCCTTCCGCGGCGGGACGATAATGATAGACCTTCGACGCCTTGTAATTCCGCACGGGCAGGAGCTGATAGAAGTTCACCTGACCTTCCGCGCCTATCTCAAAGGCTTCGCCCATGATCTTATTGAGGCGGATGGCCTTCTCATTGCCTTGCAGGAACTCGGCGACGCCGTGGTCGTAACGCCCCGTCCCCAGCAGCTCTTTATATAATTGCACGAGACGGCCGGCGACCCGCGTGCGACGGATGGAAGGGTCGGTGCGAAGGTCGCCGACATGGAGGACGATCACGTCCTTGCCGTCCCGTCTTTCGTGTTTCTCGGTGAACGCGATGCAGGCGACGATAGCCTGGGTTTCCGCATGCTCGGCGACGTAGATAAGGGAGCGTTCGCCCTGGAGGCGGTTCGTCGCGAAGAAATCGGGATAACGATCCGAATACATCTCAAACTGCCCCTGCATCGGACAGCGCCTGGCGAGGTCGATCAACCTCTCGTTGTCCTCGGGTATCGCCTCACGAATGATATAGCGTTCTTCACTGGCTGGCGCCATGGACATGGATCGTTCTCCGGTTACGCCTCGAGGGCAAATTTCTGTTTTGGCTTCTTCTTTTTTGGCGCTTCGTCGTCAGGCACGCAAGGGCTTTTGCACCCCGCTCTTTGACATGGTGCGAATATCGACCATAACAATTCAATATGACTGGCATATCATGATCGACGATGATAAAAAACGTCGGTGGATACGGCCTTTTCATCCTTAATTCGAAAAACCGGGGAACCATGATGAACGAAAACGATTTTGAAGGCACCGTCGTCCTGGAAAAACTCGCGGCGATCGACAGGGTCGACGATTTTTTCGAGGCGATCGACTCCGACGACTTCGAGACGGCTGAGACGTTGATGAAGGCGGCGAAGGTGCCGCTCGCGACTATCGCCGTCGTTCTGAGGAAGATGGCCGAAGCCGACGGCGAGCATTAAGGCCTCTCTTTGCCGATAACCCGTCCCGCCATCCGCAAAAACACTTACCCTCGCCATAATTCTGTGCAGCCTTGCCCCAAAACATACGC
>JASLCY010000166.1 GCA_030151925.1 Oligoflexus sp. | reverse complement strand
TTCTTCTTCTTCACACGATCTTTTGTTTGGTCGGCCTTCTTTTTATTGCAGTCAAAACAAAGCGTTTGAAAATTATTCAACTTATCCCGACCGCCCTTGGCGACAGGGATTATGTGATCTTTGGTCATCAGAACTTCGCGTCCGTCTTTAACCGCATACAGATTGAGATGGTAATACGGCTCACTCGGATATTTCTCTTTGGCGAAGTACTGTCCTTTGCATCCGCAGATCTTGCAGCGTATGCCCGACGAGGCAAAGGTTTGCAGCTTCAGCGACGTGACGTTGATCAGATCGCCCGCGATATCTTTCATCGCCTCAGGGAAGCTTGTGGCGCTCAGTTCTCTAGGCGTGAACCGTACGTGCGGCAGCACCTGATCGATCTCGAGTATCTCCTTGCGAACGAGGTTGGGATCCTTCATGCCTCGCCCTTGGGCCGATAACGCGGTTTGAGCCGGAAATAGAGCCGCTTGGTCACGCGCGCGACCACTTCGCCCGCTTCCGTCACGATCTCGACGACGAAGACCTCTTCATGTTTCTGCCCATCGGCGGTCTTGCTTTTGATGCGCGCGATATCATCGTCGCTCACGCGGAAATGCACGCGGACCGTCTTATACGCCGGTTTCAGGAACGAGATGTCGGCGCCGGTATCCCAAACGAAATACTCGGGCCCGAGGATATTGATGTAGAGCAGCATGTAGAAGGGATCGGTCATCGCGAAGAGGCTGCCGCCGAAGTGGGAGCCGACGTAGTTGCGGTTCCAGAGACGGTCCTTGAGCGCCACGGTGAGGGAACGGAAATCGGGGGCGATGTCTTCGATGACGATGCCGGCGCCGGTAAAAGGCGGCCAGACGTTCATCGCATGTTTGATAACACGAGGGGTCTTCAGGATGGTGTGCCACTGAACCATAAGCTCACGCTCCACCGGAGGGAAAGTCGGGCCTGCTCGCGATCGTTCTTCGCCGCGGGAGGCCCGGCGCCGTCAATTCTCGAAAGGCTCGGCTTCCTCGAGGAAGTCTACGAATTTGTAGGAGACGAGTTCGGTCGCGGGGATGATGCGCATATCGCCGTCGCTGCTGTCGTCGTCTTCCTTCGTCGCGAGGTAGCTACCCTCGGTGTCCGAACTGGGATGATAGTTGATCACCTGCCACATCTGTTTCTTTTCTTTATCAAACACGCGGAATGGTAGCATAAAACTCACGCCCTCTTACCTTTTTGAGTCGGTGGAAGATTGTTCTTTTAGCTCTTTTGCCCGGACATGGATAGTCCGCGCTTTGACATCGACCGTTCTTTTACGGACGAGCGACGGCAGCGAGATCTCGTAGAGCTGTTCCGTGACGATTTTCTCGAGGTTGGAACGACTCGGTCCGCGCTCGAGCAGGTTGAGCAGGGTTTCCACGAGAGGAGCATGGCGGAAGGAGAAGCTGCGCCCCGCGAAGTCGACGACGATTCCTATGCGCGGCAGCAGAGGGAACTTGCGTGACCGGCTTTTATCAGTGCGTTCGACTCGGAATAGATTCACTAGCATGGGCGCCCTACTTTCTTCCTCAATGCATCCACTGCGACTTGAGGCCTCGTGCCTGCCTTTGGGCAGCGACTTGCTCAATCTGTGGCCACATGGCTTCCAGAGTCTGCCACACTTCCTGAGTTTGGATCAAGGCTATGGGGGCGCGTCCTTCGGGTAAATTTTCACCCGCCTGGACGGCTCGGTGCAGAGCTGTCCGCGGACACCACGCATTGGCATAGGTCGGCCCGTGGATTTGCAGCGAGCTCATGCGAACCGACACCGCCACGTGGCTCGGCCCATTCGAGTTACCGAGGAAAAAATCGCAGTTGCCGAGCAGCGCCGCGAGTTCGTGGAACGTCGTCGCCGGCGACATGAGCATGGGCTCCCGGCAATGGCTCATCGCCTGCTTCACGAAATCATCCTCGCCGGGCCCCCAGATCCAGAGCACGGCGGCGCCTTTCTCGCGAACGAGGCGATCGGCGACTTCCGCATAACGTTCGACCGGCCATTGGCGTTCGTCGCGGCGATGCGTGGCGCTGATCACCGCGCGGACCTTAGCCTGGGCGAACTTCGGTTCGGCCGCGAGGAGTTTCTCGAGCGGCCCGAGGTCGCCCCTGCCCCAGGGCAGGTCCAGGGTCTCGTCGGCAGGCCGCAGGCCGAGGTATTCGAGATAACGGAACTTCTCGCGCACGATGTATTCGACCTTGGGATTCTGCGGCACGAGATCGGTGAAGAGGAACGAGCGGCGCGAGGGGAACGCGAGGCGCTTCGGGGCCCTCGTCCACGCGGCGTAAAGAGCGCTGCGCGGGTTGTACATGAAATCGAGGACGAGGTCGTAACGCGCCTTGCGCAGGCTCTCGAGGAACCTGAGCTGCTCGATCCAGCTCGCCTTCAGATCGTAGGTGATGAGCTGGTTGAGGTAGGGGTTGCCCTTGAGGATGAGTTTACCCATCGGATGGCAAAGGAAATCGATCGAAGCGTCCGGCCAGGCCTTCTTCAATTCACGGAGGCAAGGCGTGGTGAGGATGATGTCGCCGAGCTGGCGAAGCTGGATCAGCAGGATTTTTTTGGGGTTTGCCACTTCCGTAAGGTCCTTTGCTTAAAGATCAGCAAAGAACCTTACACGAAGAGAAAAGACAAAATAAGATGCCAGTTTGCTCAGGGACCGACGACTTTGTAGGCGAAGTCCGCGAGGTCCTTCTCGCTGCGATTGCCGATCAGCATGCCGACGACTTCCGGCGAGACTTCCCAGGCGACGACGTTGAGGTTCGACGAAGCGTAGGTCTGGTAGATCAAACCGTTGGCG
>JASLCY010000050.1 GCA_030151925.1 Oligoflexus sp. | reverse complement strand
GCATGTTCCGCTCGATCAACCTCGGCGGCCGCTACATCACCGACTTCCTCGCGCGCGACCTCGACGTGAACTTCCACGAGGCGCAGCGCATCAAGCACCGCGTGAGCCGCGTATTCCACGGCGATTATCGCGGCGACGACCTCAGCGAATCGGATCGCATGGTCTCCGAGCGCATCACCCTCGCGGCGAACGCGATCGTGAAGGAGCTCGGCCGGACGATCTACGCTTTCAAGACCTGGGAAGCGCGCGAACCGATCGCCCGCATCATCGTCACCGGCGGTACTTCGAAGCTCGAGAACTTCGAGCGTTTCCTCACCGACCAACTCGAGATCCCGGTCGAGAAGTTCGACGTCTCGCGGACCACGGTGAGCATCTCGGGCGACCTCATCCGCCGCCAGGAGATCCTCCCGCAGAGCCTCGCGATCGGCCTGCGCGCGGTCACCAACCTCAAGACCCACTCGCAGATCAACCTGCGCCGCGGTGAGTTCGCTTACGTCCAGAACTATGAATTCATCATGAAGGGCGTGACCAAGGCGGTGAAGGTCATCTCGCTGGTCCTCGCGCTGCTGATGATCACCTACGTGGTGAAGTACTACTTCTACAACAAGCAGATCGATAAGGTGAAAGAGCAGTACATCCAGGAATTCACGGCGAACTTCCCGGAGCTCAAGAAGAAGTACACCGCTTCGAACACCGCCTTCAAGAAGCTGCGCACGGACGCCGAGAGCAAGCTGAAGAGCGGCATCAAAGAGAAGAAGACCGCGGTCGAGGAGTTCCAGCTCTCGACCAAGGAGAGCGGCGCGGTGAGCGTGATGAAGGAGATCTCCACGGCGATTCCCAAGGCTATCAAGATCGACGTCACGGAGTTCGACTTCAAGACGACGACGCCCGGCCAGGGCAAGCTCGTCCTGCGCGCCGAGACCGATAACTTCGCCTCGCAATCGGCCATCCTCGAAGCCCTGAACAAGATCAAGGTCCTGCAGAACGTGCAGGAGAAGAACTCGGGCGCGAAGCCTGGCTCGGACGGCAAGGTGATCGAATTCACCGTGCAGGCCGACTACTCCCATCCGACTTCGGAGACGACCCTATGAGCGCCATCACCGACGTAAGAGACCAATTCCAATCGCTCGTCTCGCGCGTGATCTTCCAGATCCGCCGGACCGTGTTCGGCATGAACAACGAGCGCATCGACTTCCTGATGGACAGTTTCTATAAGCTGTCGCCCCAGCACCAGACCGGCCTGCTCGCGGGCGTCGCCGGCGCCTTGCTGGTCTTCGTGCTCGGCGCGTTCACGATCTACTTCTCGCGCATCAACGCGCTGGAGGACGAGCTGAACCAGAGCTTCGACGCCCTGCAGGAGGTCCGCTCCCTGAGCGCGAACTACGAGCAGGAGCTGAAGCGCTACCAGGAGCTCAAGGGCCTCGTGCAGAGGAACGCCTCGGACTTCAAGCCCAAGCCCTACTTCGAGAGCAAATCGAACCAGGTCGGGGTGCAGATCCAGGACCTCCGCTCGCAGGACGCCGACATCGCTTCGGACAGCCCGCTCTCCCAGGACTTCCGTTATTCGACCGTGGAGTTCCGCCTGCCGAAGGTCTCGCTCCCGCGCCTCCTGAAGTTCATCGAAGAGGTCGAGAAGGGCAACCCGTCCCTCAATTTCCATAGCCTGCAGGTTCGCACGCGTTACGGCGATCGCCTGTTCTTCGAGACCAACGCGAAAGTCGTGGCCTATAAAGTCGCCGGCAGTGGGGGAGGATCGAACCAATGATGACCGCAGAAGACGCAGCCGCGCTGGATATCGGCGAAGACGAGGCCCCGAGGCGTCGTCGCAATTATTTCCTCTGGGTCTGGTACACCGGCCTCTTCCTGTTCAGCTTCCTCATCTTCTTCCTCTTCACGTTCCCGTACGGCGTCGTGAAGGAGGCGGTGATCGGCGAAGTCTCGCAGATGACCGGCCTGAACATCCGCGTGAAGGAGCTCGGCCCCTCGTTCCTCGTCGGCGTCGGCGCGGAAGGCATCAAGATCTCGACCCAGGACAACCTCGCGACCGTGGAGTTCAAGAGCGCGGACGTTACGCTCTCGACGCTTTCGCTCCTGCTCGGCCGCGCGACGTTCCATGTGGATATCGTCAGCAAGAACAAGGGCAAGCTGAACGCCTCCGCCTCGTGGGGCCTGTTCCAGCTCATCTCGCGCAAGGATATGGCGCCTTCGGCGATCAGCCTCGAGGCGAAGGACTTCGAGCTCGGGCCGCTCGTGAACCTCATCCTCCGCGATAAGTCGAAGACGGCGAACGACATGGTGAAGGATCTGATGACCCAGATCAACTTCCAGGCGAACCTCAACGGCAAAGCCGAGATCAACCTCTCGTCGTCCGAGCCCATCCAGTCGACCGGCGCCGTGGACCTGCAATTCAAGAAGGCGAGCCTCAACCTGACCAACCCGAACCTCGTGATCGCGCAGCAGAACTTCGACAAGGCCCTGATCAAGGCCACCCTCAGGGGCGGCAAGTTCATCATCGATCCGAGCTCGGCCTTGAACTCGCAGGAATTGAAAGTGGCCTTCAAGGGCGATACGACCCTGAAGAACCCGATCGAGAACTCCATCCTCAACTTCGTGATCGGCCTTAAGCTCGAAGGGACCCTCAAGGAGAACTTCGGTTTCATCATGAGCGTGATGGGCGGTAACGATACCGGCGTGAACTACACGATCAACGGCAGCGTCGGACGCCCCAACTTCCAGGGCGCTCCCTGATTTCCCCTAGGGCTTAGGCCTTAGAGCCGGCATTTTTTCGAAGGACTTCGAAGGCTTCCAAGCGTTGGAAGCCTTTTTTATTCGCTGCTTCGGACGCTGCAAAAATTGCCTCGCAAAAACCCTGAACCACGCGCCAAACAACAATTCCAGACCTGATCGGATTGACATGTTCGGGCGCTCGCCCTTACAATAAGAATATGCAGAAATAGGATCAAGGTATGGAAGAGCAACTCCTCCGGGCCGAACGATTTCTCCTGGCGATCGCTCAGCGCGCCCAGCGCGCCTGTGAAGCCCTCGAAAAGGACGATTGGGAAGGGTTTGAGGAAGCGATGAAGTGGAAGAACGCGGCGTTCCACCACTTCCGCGCGATCGACCATATCATTGGGAAAGAGCATCCCGACTATCTGAAAGATCAGCGTTGGCTCGATCTTTGGAAGCTGGTGAGGACCAGCGAAAAAGAGCTGACCGAACGCATCGAATTATACCAGTCGAATCTGCAAAAGACTCTCGGCAAACTCCGGCGAAGCAAGGTCGCGCACAGTCGCTACCAGTCGGGTTTGAAGGACGACCCCGGATTCCTGGGCGAAGTCTGACGCGGCGAACGACTTTGGGAGGACGATTTTCATGGTTGCATTGAAGCAAAAAATGGCTTTGGTTCTCGGCAGCGTGCCGAGCGTGGAAGAGGTCGACGCCTTTCGCGTGCTCGCGGACGCCTACGACTTCAACGTGATCGCCTCCGAGTCGATCTGCGGATACCTGGCTTCGACCAGCTTCTTCAATCAACTGACCTGCATCGCGCTGCGCGACCACGACGAGAATCCGAGCTTCCTGCCCGGCCTCGAGAAGGCGCTCGAAGGCTACGACATCGTCATCGTCAAGGAGCGCCTCGGCCTCTACGCCTACCAAGTGCTCAAAGCCAAGTGGCGCTTCCAGTTCAAATTCGTCATCTGGGTCGATAACCTCGTCGCCTTCCCGGCTCACGACGTCGATCAGATGCGCACGATCCGCACCGAAGTCACCAGCGCCGCGGATTGCTTCCTCGTCCAATCACAAACGGCCCGCCTCGCACTCGAACTCGAAGGCGTCCAGCCTAAACGCATACAAACATTCACCCCCTGGGTCGAAGCAGAGGTCGACAGCAGCGCGGAAGCCCGAGCCAAGGCCAGCGACACCCTG
>JASLCY010000584.1 GCA_030151925.1 Oligoflexus sp. | reverse complement strand
TGGAGACGCTGGAGGAGATCGCCATCCGCGCGCGCGCGGATTGGAAAGTCCTGGGCGGCGAGGAGTTGACCCTGATACCGTCCTTGAACGCCGAAGAGGTCTGGTGCCAGACCGTGGCGGACATGGTGCGCATTCCCTCGGCTTAAAAAAGGCTGCAAAACACGCTGCGAGTCCACCACCGGCTCGACCGCGGGCGCTGTAAAAAGATTGGCCGCTGCTGACGAAAAGGCGAATCATATCTCGATTCTTACTGTTGGTATAAGTAGTAAGTTGTTGTTTATAAAGACGAAATAGATAAACCAAATCCCTCCTCATTTTGGCATTACTCCTGCAAATGACCTCGTAAGGAAATTGACAGGAGTATACCTCATGCGAAGCCAAACCAAGCTTTGGGCCCTTGCCACCATCTTATCTTCCACGTGCGCGGTTTCATCCGCGACCGCGTGGGCGAACGTGATAGGCAGCGAGCTGCAGAACTTCAACGCCGCCCCTTCCATCGAAGACGGCGTAACGGTCAGCAGCGCCCGCACCCTCGGAGCGGGACGCTTCTCCCTCGGACTCTTCGCCAACCAGGCTCGCAACACGCTGCCTTACTTCGATACGACGGTCGGCAACAACCCCGACCGCGACGGCAAGAACACCGATACCGTCACCGGCCTCGACGCTCAGATCGCGGTCGGCCTCATGGATCGCTGGGACCTCTTCCTCTCCATCCCTTCGATCGTCGATCAACGCATCCATGATAAAGAGCATTACCACGGGCAGTTCGGTCGGCTCGGCAATACCGAGCTGCGCCTCGGCACCAAGGTCCAGCTGATCGCGGCGGAGAGCTTCCAGCTCGCGCTGCAGGGCAACATCAACTACAACCGTACCGACGGCAACCCTTATACCGGCAACATCCGCTGGCCGGGCGGCAGCTTCGAAGTCGTAACCAGCACCCAGTTCGGACCCGTTGATTGGCTCCTGAACGTCGGCCATCGCTGGCGTTATTCGGAGGCCGACCAGGAGATCCGCATCCAGCTCCCGATCGATCCCGCCGGCGATCAATGGCTCGCCTCCACCGGCGTCGGCATCGGGCTGCCGGCCACCGATCTCAAGATCATGGCCGAAATCTATGGCGCCTATGCCGAACACGTGATCTCGGATCTGTCCTCCCGTAAAAACTCCATCGTGGAGGCCACGCTCGGCATTAAAAAGCCGCTGCCCTACGATCTTGAGTTCCATGCGGGCGTCGGCCGTGAAGTGAGCCACTCCGAATCTTCTGCGGACTTCCGCGTTTATGCCGGTCTTCGCTGGGCGTTCGGAAGTAAAACGGTCAAGCATGAAGAAGTGACCGTAGCTCCTGCGCCGCTCGTGACGGAGGCCCCCGTCAGTATCGTGAATCGTGCGCCGGACAGGATCCTGACTTTTGACGACGTCTTCTTTAAATTCGATTCGACCGAATTCCGTGAAGCCAAAGCCCAGGAGACCCTGGCCCAGCTTCAGGGCGCTCTGAGCGAACACCCGGTTGAACGCGTCATCATCGAAGGCTATACCTGCTCAATCGGCGGCGACGAGTACAACTTCGATCTCTCGGACCGCCGCGCGGAAACCATCGAGCAGATCCTTATCCACGATTACCACATCGCCCCGGAAAAACTCGTGACCGTCGGCTGGGGCAAGACGCACGCGAAGTACGACAACTCCCAGGAAGTGACGCGCATGAACAATCGTCGCGTGACCTTCCGCATCTTCTACCAGAAAGATAGTTCGGGCCAAAACGTCGCCCACTGAGAACCTCAGTCCTACCAAGTGATTCCTCCCGAGGGCCATCCATGCGGATCGGCCCTCGGGCTTTTTTAGTGGAAAAAACGCCCCGATTTTGAGATTTTTAAATCCTTTACATAGCTTAGTGCCTCGTTTCGGAGTTTTGCATGAAGGTCCCTTATCTTTCGCGTTGGTCTTTGAGTCTCGCCCTCCTGGTCTCGAGCCCAGGTCTCAGTGCGGGCAAAGAAATATTGATAGGCGTGGCGGGTCCCCATACCGGCGCCTCGGCCCCGTTCGGCCTGCAGCTCTGGAAAGGCGCCGAGCAAGCCGTCGCCGACATCAACAAGGCGGGCGGCATCAACGGCCAGATGCTCCGTGCGATCAAAGCCGACGACGCGTGCCTGCCGGCGCAGGCGAAGACGATCGCCAACAAGCTCGTGAACACCGATAAAGTGAACGCCGTCATCGGCCACTTCTGTTCCTCGGCCACCATCACGGCCGACGGCGTCTACCGCGAGAACAACCTCCTCGCGATCACGCCCGCCTCGACCAACCCGCGCGTGACCGAAGACGGCTCGAAAGGCCAGGACTGCAGCGGCATCAGCGACAAGGCGAAGAAAGACAAGTGCGAGCTGAGCCACTATTCGACCGTGATGCGGACCTGCGGGCGCGACGACCAGCAAGGCACCGAGGCCGCTGAGTTCATCGTGAAGAAGCTCAAGGCGCAAAACGTCGCCGTGCTCCACGATAAGGACACCTACGGCCAGGGCCTCGCCGATGCGATGAAAGCGCATCTGAAAGAGCTGAACGGCAAAACCCCGGTGCTCTATGAAGGCCTCACGCGCGGCGAGAAGGACTTCAACGCGCTCGTGACCAAGATCAAAGCGGCCAAGGCCGACGTCGTTTACTTCGGCGGTCTTTATGCCGAAGCGGGCCCTCTGCTTCGCCAGATGCGTGAGCAGGGCTTGAAAGCCGCGTTCATCTCCGGCGACGGCATCGTCTCGAACGATTTCCTTTCGGCGGCCGGCGGCATCAAATTCGTCGAGGGCGCGTACATGACCTTCGGCGCCGACCTGCGCAATTCGCCTGCGGGCCAGGCGGTGGTCGCGAACTTCCGTAAGGCCGGCTACGAACCCGAAGGTTACACCCTTTATTCCTACGCGGCCGTCCAGGCGATCGCTCAGGCGATGAAAGGCACCGGCGAGATCCAGGACGGCCACAAGCTCTCGAAGTGGCTCGTGGATAACGGCGCCGACACGGTGATGGGCAAGATCAACTGGACCCAGAAAGGCGATCTCACCAAGTCGGGCTACGTGATGTACCAGTGGGATAAATCCGGTAAATACGCGGAAGTGAAATAAGCACGGACGCGAGGGGTAGGCTGTGGATTTTTATGTTCTCGGACAGCAGATCGTCAACGGTCTCGTTCTAGGTTCGACCTACGGATTGATTGCGGTCGGCTATACGATGGTCTACGGCATCATCGGGATGATCAACTTCGCGCACGGCGAAGTCTATATGGTCTCGGCCTATCTCACGGCTATCGGCCTGGCGGTCCTGAGTTATTGGGGGATCTCCAACCCCTGGCTGCTCATCGCCACGACCATGGTCTTCGCGATACTCTTCACGAGCCTGCTCGGCATCACGATCGAGCGGCTCGCCTATAAGCCCCTGCGCAAGGCCAATCGCCTGGCTCCGCTGATCTCGGCGATCGGCGTCTCGCTCATCCTCCAGAACTACGTGCAGCTCAGCCAGGGCGCCAAGAACCAAGGCGTGCCCACTCTGATCGAAGGCGTGTTTCGCCTCGGCTCCGAAGACCACTTCTTCCAGATCACCACGATGCAGTTCGTGATCGTGATCGTCGCGCTCGCGGCGATGGGGCTGCTCAACTTCATCGTGCAGAAGACAGCTTTGGGCCGCGCCTGCCGCGCGACGCAGCAGGACAGGGAGATGGCGCAGATCCTCGGGATCGACACCGATAAGGTCATCATGCTCGTCTTCGGCATCGGCGCGGCGCTGGCCGCGGTCGCCGGCGTGCTCATCACCCTCAACTACGGCAGCTTCGATTTCTTCGTCGGTTTCGTGACCGGCATCAAGGCTTTCACGGCCGCGGTGCTCGGCGGCATCGGCTCCCTGCCGGGCGCGATGCTCGGCGGCCTTCTGCTCGGCCTGGCGGAATCGCTCTTCTCGGGTTTCGTGAACTCCGATTACAAGGACGTGTTCGCCTTCGGCCTGCTCGTCGCCATCCTCATCTTCAGGCCGAGTGGTCTGCTCGGTAAACCTTCGGTGGAAAAGGTTTGAACGCATGACCCGTCCTCCTCTTTCGAAGACCCTGATCCTGTCGCTAGTCGCGGCTATCGTCGCGCTCGTATTGAGCGGGCCGCTCTCCGGGCTGATCCTGAACGGCTATGGTTTCGATACTCATTTCTCGGCGCCTCTGCAGATCGCGGCGGCCGTCCTCATCCTTCGGTTCATCGCCGGCCTCCTGCCGCCCGCGTGGCTGAAACCGCGGCAAAAGCATGAGCTGCCGCCGCGCGCGCCCAGGTTCCGCGGCTATCAGATCGCTCTCGTTTGCTTGGCCCTTTATCTCGCTCTCGCCAGCACGGCCTTCTGGGCTTCCAAGTACTGGCTCTCCGTCAGCATACTCGCGCTCATCTATATACTGCTGGGGCTCGGCCTCAACGTGGTCGTGGGTTTTGCGGGGCTGCTCGATCTGGGTTTCGTCGGCTTTTATGCAGTGGGCGCCTATGGTTATGCATTGGGCCACCAATACCTGGGGCTGGGTTTCTGGGCGTCTCTGCCGCTCGCGGCTCTGCTGGCCGGACTCTTCGGGATGATCCTGGGTTTTCCCGTCCTGCGCATGCACGGCGATTACCTCGCGATCGTGACTCTGGGCTTCGGCGAGATCATCCGCCTCGTCCTCAACAACTGGATCGACTTCACCGGCGGGCCGAACGGGGTGGACGCGCCCGCGCCGACCTTCTTCGGCTGGGAATTCAAGGAAACCGCGACGCAGGGCGGGGTGCCTTTCCACGAGGCCTTCCATATCGATTATTCCACCGGCCTGCTCGATGCCTTTATCTTCCTGGCCCTGCTCACGGTGGTCGCGCTCGTGCTCTATAGCGTGAGCCGCCTCAGGGGAATGCCTATCGGCCGCGCGTGGGAAGCCTTGCGCGAAGACGAGATCGCCTGCCGCTCGCTCGGCCTCAACCATGTGTGGACCAAACTCTCCGCCTTCGCCATGGGCGCCTCCGTCGGCGGCATCGCGGGCGTGTTCTTCGCGGCCTCGCAGGGCTTCGTCTCGCCGATCTCCTTCACCTTCTTCGAATCCGCCCTGGTGCTCGCCATCGTCGTCCTCGGCGGCATGGGCTCGGTCTACGGCGTGATCCTAGCGGCCCTCTTCCTGACGTTCATGCCCGAGGCTCTGCGCGAGTTCTCGGATTATCGTATTCTGATCTTCGGCATCGCGATGGTGCTGATCATGATCTGGCGTCCGCGCGGTATGATCCAGCACCGCCGGCCCTACTTCCCGAGGGCGGGCACATGAGTGAACTCCTGAACCTCAGGGGCGTGAGCCTCCGCTTCGGCGGCATCGTCGCTCTCAACCAGGTGAGCCTCGCCGTGAAGGAAGGCAGCATCACCGCGATCATCGGGCCCAACGGAGCGGGCAAGACCACGCTGTTCAACTGCATCACCGGCTTCTACCGCGCGCAGCAGGGCGAAGTCCTCCTCGCCCACAAAGACCGGAGAGTGGACCTCGTCAAGCTCCTCGGCGGCGGCGTGCGTTGGCTCGAGGCCCCGTGGGTGACCCTGCGCAAGGTGTTCTACGGCTTCTTCGGCGGCACCCATCTCGTCGCCCGGGCCGGCATCGCCCGCACCTTCCAGAATATCCGACTCTTCAGCGAGATGACGGTGGTCGAGAACCTGCTCGTCGCCCAGCATATGCAGATCAATCGCAACCTGATCTCCGGCCTGCTGAATCTGCCGGGCTATCTCCGGGCGGAGGCCAAGGCGCTCGAAAAAGCCTATTTCTGGCTCGATATCATCGGCCTGAGCGCTCTCGCCAACCAGCCCGCGTCGGCCCTCTCGTACGGCAACCAGAGGCGCCTCGAGATCGCGCGCGCGATGTGCACCGATCCGAGGCTCATCTGCCTCGACGAACCCGCGGCCGGCCTCAACCCGCAGGAAACCGCCGACCTCTCGCGACTGGTCAAACGCCTGCGCGATGATTTCAAGGTCACGGTGCTGGTCATCGAGCATGATATGTCGCTGGTCATGTCGATCTCCGACCACATCGTGGTCCTGAATTACGGCGAAGTCATAGCGGACGGCACGCCTGCGGAAGTCCGCGCGAATCCCAAAGTCCTCGCGGCCTATCTCGGCTCCGATGAAGATGCGTTGTGAGAGGGAAGGCGATGGCCATCGATACGAATATCCTCAGCCTCAAGAATATCAGCGTCGCTTACGGAGCGACCAAGGTCCTCCACGGCGTCAGCCTCCATGTGGGCACCGGCGAGATCGTGACTCTGATCGGCAGCAACGGGGCGGGTAAAACCACGCTGCTCAAAAGCCTCTTCGGCACGCCCGCGCCTTACTCCGGGACGATAGAGTTCCTCGGCGAGGCCATCACCGGCGTGCCGACCCATCTCGTGGCCAAACGCGGCCTTTCCCTCGTCCCGGAAGGTCGTCGCATCTTCCCGGCGATGACGGTGGTCGAGAACCTCAAGATGGGCCTCGTCGCCTGTTCGAACGCCGATCATGAAGAGGCGACGCTCGCCCTGATCTACGAGATGTTCCCGAGGCTCAAGGAACGAAGGGACCAAAGGGCCGGAACGCTTTCCGGCGGCGAGCAGCAGATGCTCGCGATCGGCCGTTCCCTGATGGCGAAACCGAAGCTCCTGCTCCTCGATGAGCCGAGCCTCGGCCTGGCGCCTCTGGTCGTGAAGGCGATCTTCCAAAGCCTGAGGGGCATCGCTCAAGGCGGGACCACGATCTTCATCGTCGAACAGAACGCGAACCAGGCCCTGAAACTCGCGGATCGCGCTTACGTGCTGAGCAACGGCGTGATCACGCTCGAGGGCACGGGCGCCGATCTCCTCGCCAACGATGAAGTGAAAAAGGCTTATCTCGGCGGCCACTGAGGTTTGGTATACTGGGGATTCCTACCGCCCAGGTGAGAAAGGAAGCCCCATGAACCTGTCCGTGTCGCGAATCCTGCAAACGATCCTGCTGCTCTCGAGCCTGTCCCCGCTGTTTTCCAGGGCCTTGGCC
>JASLCY010000497.1 GCA_030151925.1 Oligoflexus sp. | reverse complement strand
GCGAAGACCATGAACATCAATTGGGCCGCCTGGATACTCAATACGGATCACCTGGTGAACCAAGGGCGGGCGGCCTCGAGCTTCTCGCCGGATCCGCTCATCACGGATTACCTGAAGGGCAAGGGGCTCTCGCCCATCTACCAGTCGGACTACACCAACTCCTGTTTCGATCGGGGCCATCAGGTGGCCTCAGCGGATCGGCAAAAGGATGAAGCCGATAATAAGGCGACCTATTACACGACCAACATCGTGCCGCAGACCGCGTTCCTGAACCAGATCGTGTGGGGGAATTTCGAGGACAAGATCCGGAAGTGGGTCGTGAGCGGCACCTACCAGAACCTCTGGATCGTGGCCGGGCCGATTTACGGAAAGACCCTGCATTTTACGGGTAAAAAGAGCAATATCGCGATCCCGGAATCGAACTTCAAGGCCGTCTATTCCTATGACGGCAAGAGCGGCAGCCCCAAGCTGATCGAGGCGGTGATCATGCCGAACGTCACCTCGGAAGGGAAGGACCCCACCGATCGTGATGCGCTCTGCTCGGAGGCCACTGGCGGCTCGAACCAGGGGAACAAGGGCCAGCTCTCGACCGACGACAAGGACTACATGGTGCCTATCGCCACGATAGAATCCATGGCTCACCTGCATTTCCCCGCTGCCGTCCATCCTTGATCAGCTTCGCCGGAAACTCTTCCAGTTCTTCAGAGGATGCGTCTTCACCGCGTTGATGTCGACGACCTCCGCGGAAGGGCGCGTATCGTTCACGAACGGATCGAGGTTGCGGAACATACCGTTGAGCCGCAAAGCCCGCTCGATGCGCATTTTCTCGTCCAGGCGCGATTCGGGCTTCAGCCATTCGATCTCCCCGGAAGAACGGTAGGCGATGTATTCGCCGTCGCGGATCGCTACGCGGTTGCCGCTCTTCTGCGGAAGCCTGGGATCGGCGGTGACGTAACCCATCTGATTGAGCGGATCGGCCGCGCAGAGGATCAGCAGGTCCTCCGTCTTCGGCAGCTCCTTGACGCGGCGCAGCTCGTCGACCGCTTCCTTCAACGCGAATTGCTCGCCGCCGACCTTCTCCACGAAACGGCCGCCGCGGATGAGGCCGCGGGCTTCGAGCGTGCGGTACATGGAGACGAGCTCGCCCCAGGCCGGCGCGAGATGCTCACGCTGCAGCAGATCCCGGAAGATCACCCCATAACGGTGCAGCAGGAGCCAGGCCCAGGCCTCGAGGCGTTCTTCATCGGTAGCCGGCGTTACGTAGGCGGCGAAGGGAGCGAAACGCCCGCCGCTCCTAAAATCGGATTCATAACGGATCTGGGCCGGACTGCGGCTCGGGCGGCTCTTGCTCTTGCGATCCGGATTGATGAGCGGCCGCATGCTCGCGAAGCTGTCGGCCTGGATAAAACCCATAGCGATCAGTTCGCTGAGCGCATCCTCGGTCTGCGAGGGCAGCTGTTTGGCGGCGACCACCAATTCATCGAAGAACAGAGCGCCTTTGGCGCTGAGCAGCTCCCAGACCGCAGCCGCCATCGGACTGAGGCTCTGCGTCGCGCATTCCCGCGAGCGCGGCAGGAGCCAGCCGAGGGACGTGCGTTTGGCGAAGGCCATCGGCGTGCTGCGGGAGAAGAGGCGGTTCTTGCTTATTTTATCGGTTTTCATAGGCGAAAAACGCGCCCAGGCGATGCGCCCCGTCTGGCCGAGCTGATCGAGATCCAGCCCGCTGTAGCGCTGCATGCGCGTGAGGAAGATCTCGTTCTCCCAGCTCGAGGCGGAGGCTTCGAGGCCTTGGAGTTGCTCGATGATCTGCTCAAGGCCGCGGAGACCGTCGAGGCGGGTCTCGGCATGCGCATGGGTATGGCGCGTGAGGAAACGCAGGTAATCGCGGACCGGCGCCGGTCGGATCTTCTCCCTGAGGCCTTCGATCGTGAGCCTGTGCATACGCTGCAGCAGGCGGCGCTCGCACCATTCGCCCGGACCGGTGAAGGAACCGGAGAGGATGACGCCCTGGTTTTCGAGCAGGCTCAAGGCCGCGTGGACCACGCCTTCGTCCTGCGCGAATTCCTGAGCGAGGCGCGCGGCGGTGAGCGGGCCGCGGCATTCGAGTTGACCGCGGACCAGGAGGCCGAGGGCCTTCAATTCGGCTTCGGTATCCGGCGCGTGATCGAACAGCTGCGGATAGAGCGCCTTGATCAGGTCCTCGCGTTCGATCGCGTAATGGCAGGTGCCGCTGCTGAGAGCAACGGAGCCGGCGCGGCGTTCCGCCTTGAGTTGTTTGATGAAACCCGCATGCGGAGCCAGGGCTTCGTCGCTGATGAGGATCATCTGCTTGAGCGCGTCGTAGAGTTCGTCGCGATCGCGGATCAGCGGCCACGCTTCGCTCACGACCTGCGAAACCGCCTCGGGAGCGAGGCCAGAAAGGTTCTGGAAGGCCTCGGGATCGAGCTGATAACGCGTTTGCAGCGCCCGCACGCGGCGTTCTTCGAGCGGCGCGTCGTCGAGGAAGGCGTAAGGGTTCGCATGGATCAGCTCATAGCAGAAAGGCGAGGGCTCGCGGGTGTCGCGGGCGACGAGTTCGATCTCGCCGCTATGGATGCGGCCCATGACGGCTTCGAAACGATCGGCGTCCATCGCCTCCTGCAGGCAATCCTTGACCGTTTGCTGCACGAGCGGATGCTCCGGGACTTCCAGGTCGCCCGTGCGATGCTCGAAACACTGCGTCTGCTGCGGGAAAACCGCGGTCAGCAGATCGTTGGCGCGATAACGCTGCAGATGGGGCGGCACGCGCTTGCCGCCTTTGGAACGAAGGACGGCGAGCGCGCGCGTCGCGTTCCAGCGCCAGCGGATCTCGAACATAGGCACGTCGAGCAGGGCCTGCACGAGGATAGCGCGGCAGTTGTGGGGATTGAGCATCTTGAACATCGCTTCGAGCGGGAAGCTCTGGTTCGGGCCGACCGAGAGCAGGATGCCGTTATCGGTGGCGCTGGCCTGCAGCTCGAAGTCGAAGCCGCGGCAGAACCTCTTCCGGAACGCCAGGCCCCAGGCGCGGTTCACGCGGCTTCCGAAAGGCGCGTGCACGATGAGCTGCATCCCGCCGGTGTCGTCGAAGAAACGTTCGTACACGATGCGGCCCTGGTGGGGGACCACGCCGAGCGCGAGCTTCTGCGCGGCGATAAAGGCGGCGGCCTGTTCCGCATCGTTCGGATTGCAGCCGAATTCCTGGATGAACCAGTCCTTGAGTTTGCCGCAATGATTCGCCCAGGCCTCGCTGTCGCCTTCGATATCGGGCTCGGGTTCGTTGGCCAGGAGTTGTTCGGCGTCGGCCCTGAGGCGCGAGACTTCGCCCGAGAGCTCATAGGTGCGGCCGCCGGCTTCGCCCTTCCAGAAAGGAATCGTGGGAGGCGCGCCGTTCAAATCCTTCACGAGCAGGACGTCGCCCTTGAGCCCGGCGATCTGCCAGGAGTGGTTGCCGAGCAGGAAGATGTCGCCGCGATTGCTCTCGATCGCGAATTCCTCGTCGACCGTCCCGACCATGCTCATATCGGTCTCTTGCATGACGCGATAGAGATTCTGCTCGGGGATCGCACCGCCGGAGGTTACGACCGACAGGCGCGCGTTGCGTCGGGCGCGAATCGTATCGTTCACCTTGTCCCAATGGATATAGGCGCCGCGCCGCGTGCTTTCCGCCAGCCCGCCGTCGAGCCATTCGAGGATCTTCTCGAGCGTCGCCATCGTGAGGTCGCGGCAGGGATAGGAGCGGCGGAGGATTTCGTAGACGCGGCCGGGGCTCCTGTCCTCGCAGGCGACGAGGCTCACCACGTGCTGGGCGATGATGTCGATCGGCTCTCTGGGAATCTCTATCGTATCGACCGTGCCTTCGCGGTAGGCGCGGAGGAGCGCGAGGCTTTCGATCAGCTCGTCGCGCGTGAGGGCGAAGAGGCGAGCCTTGGGTTTGAGGCCGAGCGCGTGGCCCGAGCGTCCGACCCTTTGCACGAAGGCCGCGATGCTGCGAGGCGAACTGATCTGGCAGACGAGATCGATCGTGCCGATGTCGATGCCGAGCTCGAGCGAGGCGGTGGCGACGATGGCCTTGATCTCGCCTTTTTTCAGCCGGTCTTCGGCATTGAGGCGTTTGTCCTTGGAAAGGCTCCCGTGGTGGCAGGCGACGGCGTCGGGGCCGAGCGCCTCGCTCAATTGGAACGTGATGCGTTCCGCCATGTAACGCGTGTTCACGAAGATCAGCGTCGAACGGTGGCCCTGGATCAGCTCCTGGAGTTTGGCGTAAACGGTGTCCCACTGCTCGAAACTGCAGATCGCCGAGAGCGGGAGATCGGGGGTGATGACGTCGATGTCGGCGTCCCGCTGCTTGCTGACGTCGACCACAGTGCAGGGGCGCTCGCCCTCGAGGCCGCCGACCAGGAAACCCGCGATCTGGTCGAGCGGCTTCTGCGTCGCGCTCAGGCCTATCCGCAGCGGCGGCCGTTCGCAGACGGTATTGAGATGCTCGAGGCTCAGGCTCATGTGGCTGCCGCGTTTATCGCGCGCCAGGGCGTGGATTTCATCGATGATCACCGTCTTCACGCGAGCGAGCGTCGCCCGCGACTTCGGCGAGGTGAGCATGAGGAAGAGGGATTCCGGCGTCGTCACGAGGATGTGCGGCGGCTTTTTGATAAGGCGCGCCCGTTCGGTGGCCGTGGTATCGCCCGTACGGAGGCCCACGCGCACTTCCTGGTGCCTCACGCCTTCGCTGGCGAGGAGCTGGGAGATCTCGCCGAGAGGTTCCTCGAGATTCTTCTTGATGTCGTTGGACAGCGCGCGGAGCGGCGAGAGGTAGAGCACCTGCGTGCCTTCCTCGAGTTTGTGATCGACCGCTTGCGTGATGAGATCGTTGATCGCCACGAAGAACGCCGAGAGCGTTTTACCGCCCCCGGTCGGCGCCGCTATCAAAGTATGCTCGCGGCGCAGCAGTACCGGCCAAACTTTCTCCTGCGCCGGTGTCGGAGAACCCAAACGCGTCGTGAACCACCGCCAGACGAGCGGGTGAAAATGTTGGCCTAATTTCGTCATAAGTTAGAGTATTTCTT
>JASLCY010000470.1 GCA_030151925.1 Oligoflexus sp. | reverse complement strand
CCGAAGGCGATTCTGCAAGCGGCTCTATCACAAAAAGCCGGAGCGTAGAGTCGCAGGCGGTATTCAGCCTGCGCGGCAAGCCGCTCAACTGCTTCGGCATGTCGAAGAAAATCGTCTACGAGAACGAGGAGTTCAACCTCCTGCAGCACGCCCTGCAGATCGAGGACAGCATCGACGACCTGCGTTACCAGAGGATCGTGCTCGCGACCGATGCGGACGTCGACGGCATGCACATCCGCCTGCTGCTCATGACCTTCTTCCTCCAGTTCTTCCCGGAGCTGGTGAAGTCGCAGCACCTCTTCATCCTCAAGACGCCGCTCTTCCGCGTGCGCGATAAGAGCAAGACGGTCTACTGCTACGACGAGCGCGAGAAGGAGGCGGCGCTGAAGAAGTTCGGCAAGAAGCCGGAGATCACGCGCTTCAAGGGCCTCGGCGAGATCTCGCCCGACGAGTTCGGGCAGTTCATCGGCGACCGGATGCGGCTCGAGCCGATCAGGCTGTCGAGCAAGAGCGCGATACTCGAACTCCTGAGCTACTACATGGGCAAGAACACGCAGGAACGTCAACGCTTCATCATCGACCATCTGCGCACCGAAGATCCCATAGTTACGGACAGCGAAATATGAGCGAGAAAGAACAACACGATAAACGGCACCTGCCGCACGTCGAAGACCTCTATCAGTCCTGGTTCCTCGAATACGCCTCGTACGTTATCCTCGACCGCGCGGTGCCGGACATCCGCGACGGCCTGAAGCCGGTGCAGAGACGCATCCTGCATGCGCTCTGGGAGCTCGATGACGGCCGTCTGAACAAGGCGGCGAACGTCATCGGCCACACCATGCGTTATCACCCGCACGGCGATATGGCGATCGAGGACGCGCTGGTGAAGATCGCGCAGAAAGAGCTGCTGATCGACACCCAGGGAAACTGGGGCAACATCTTCACCGGCGACCGGGCCGCGGCGCCTCGTTATATCGAAGCGCGCATCTCGCAGCTCGCCAAGGAGATCGTCTTCAACGAGGACATCACCAACTGGCAGCTGTCCTACGACGGCCGGAACCGGGAGCCTCTCGTGCTGCCCGTGAAATTCCCCCTGCTGCTCAACCTCGGCGTGGAGGGCATCGCGGTCGGCCTCTCGACGCGTATCCTGCCGCATAACTTCGGGGAGATCTGCGACGCCGCGGTGCTGCATCTGAAGAAAAAGCCCTTCGAGCTCTACCCGGATTTCCCGACCGGCGGCATAGGCGACTTCAGCGCTTATAAGGACGGCCAGCGCGGGGGCAAGGTCCGCGTGCGGGCGAAGATCGAAGCGACCGACAGCAAGACCCTGACGATCCGCGACATCCCCTTCGGCACGACCACGACCAGCGTGATCGAATCGATCCTCTCGGCCCACGACAAGGGCAAGATCAAGATCAAGAAGGTCGAGGACAACACCAGCCAGGACGTTGAGATCGTCGTCAAACTCCCGCCCGGCGTCTCGGTGGAGCAGACCGAGGAGGCGCTCTACGCCTTCACCGACTGCGAGGTCTCGATCGCCACCTATGCTTGCGTGATCAGGGACGACAAGCCCTGGTTCTGCAGCGTGAGCGACCTGCTCATCCATTCCGCGGAGCAGACGCGGGAGCTCTTGGGGCAGGAGCTGAGGCTCGAGGCGCAGCATCTGAGGACGAAGATCCATAAAGCGACGCTCGAGGCCCTCTTCATCGAACACAAGATCTATAAGAAGATCGAAGGCGCGGAGAGCTTCGAGGACGCGCTCGAGCGCCTGGCCAAGGCCTTCAAGCCTCTGCTGAAAGAGGTGACCGACGAGGTCACGGCCGCCGATTACGAGGCCCTGCTCGAGATACGCTTCAAACGCCTGACGAAGTTCGACGCCGATCACCAGGGCAAGGTCCTGCGCGAGCTCAGGGGCCAGTTGAAGGACGTCGAGGACAAGCTCTCCGACCTCACGAAACATACGATCAAGTATTTCGAGGCGCTCAAGAAGAAGCACGCCGGACGTTATCCGCGCAAGACCGCGATCAGCGGCTTCGGCGAGGTCAAGGCCCGCGAGGTGGTCCTCGCCAACCTGAAGCTCTTCGTCAACCGCGAGACCGGCTTCATCGGCACCAGCCTGAAAAGCGACGAGTTCGTGACCGCCTGCTCGGATCTCGATGAATTCCTGATCCTGAGGAACGACCAGCAGATCGTCCTCAGCAAGGTCAGCGAGAAGACCTTCGTCGGCGAAGGCATCGCCAGCATCACGATCCTGCCCGCGCAGGCCAGCGAGGCCGCGCTGCACGTGGTCGTGCAGGATAAAGAGTCGGGGCAGGTCTATGCGAAACGCATGAAGCTGAGCGGGATGCAGCGCGACAAGCCCTATGAGATGCTCAAAGGCTCCGGCAAGATCCTGTACTTCCGCGTGGTCGAGCAGGATAAGCCGGATTGGGTCGAGCTGGAGCGCCTCGGCGCGAGCAAGACCTGGACCGTGAACCTGCAGGAGCTCGAATGGTCGACGCGCGCCCAGCGCGGACCATTGCTCACCGTTCGCGACGTGAAGACGATCAAGGCGGTGGAAGAGGAAGCGCCCTTCAAGAAGCCGTTGGAACTGACTCTGTCGGCCGATAGGCGCTCGCTGCACATCGGCGGTCGCGGCAAGAGCCTCGGGACCTTCACGCCTTCGCAGCTGCTCATCGCGCTGACGGAGGACGGCTTCCTCAAGGTGTTCCCGGCCGCGGAAGCCCAGACGCTCGACAGCCCCCTGAAAGAGCTGTTTCCCCTCAACCCCGGGGCCGGCGTCCTCAGCGTGATGGCCCGGCACGGCGATGTGATTTTCGCGCGTCGCCTCAAGACCGAAGAGCTCGCCGAAGGCATGGAGATCGATCTCTTCGAAGGCAAAAAAGATCTGCCGCAAGAACTGCTCTTCATGCAGGACGCGGCGCCTATAGTCGAGCTCGAATACCATACCAAGGCCGGCCTCCTCGCGCCTCCGGAGATCCTGTCCCTCGCCGATCATGTGCCGACTCGCAGCCTTACGGGGGCGGTCAGCAAGATCATGAGGCCCGGCGTGTCGAAGATTAAAATCTGGCCAGCGAAATGATCAAAGGCGACTCCGAGGCGGGAGTCGCCCTTTTTAATGATTCGACCTCTTCGCCTCCATGAGCGAGTTCGCACAAAGCTGTGCGGGATCTCACGCCATTCCTCGAAGCATCGTGATAACGCCCGCCGCCAAAAGCACGACTGGGCCTAATTTCTTCAACCATATCGGGAACAAACGCTCAGAAATGAGGGTTGGCATGTATGTTGCTGAAAACATGGCAGGCAGCGTGCCGAGGAAAAAAGCGAACATCGCCAACGCACCATTCCAAGGACTCTGAGTCGAAGCGCTCATAAGAAGAAGAGGATGCAGGGTCATGCAGGGCAGGAAGACGGTCATGAGACCGAGCAGGAAGACCGCGAAACGTCCCTGTACCTTATTTTGCAGCTTCGTCCACCATGAGCCCAACGCGATACTCGGGATTTTTTGCAGGAGGTCTCGTCGATTGAAGAGCAGGAAGGTCGCTGAGGCGACCATGATACCACCGAAGACGAGACTTATGATCCGGGCCGCCTCCGGCACGAGTTGAACCACGGACAGCGTGATCGCCCCTGATAATGCGCCCATCGAGGTGTAGGAGAGCGCGCGCCCGGAATTATAGAGCAGAGCGCTCTGCCAGGCCGGGACCCGGCTGCGGGCGATCAGAGAGCAGGCGAGCGGTCCGCACATACCGAGGCAGTGCAGCGACACGAGGAAGCTGTAAGTGAAAATCGCCAAGAGGCCCAAGGCATCCAAGGATTCAAGATGGAAGTTGTTCATAACATGATGGTGCATGTGACCCAAGACCCGATCTCCTCTCCCAGGCTCTGCGCGCACTGCAATCGTCCGTTGGCCGATGGGGTCCAGGGGCTCTATTGCTGCGCGGGCTGCCGGAAGGCGCATGACCTCATCCGGCGCTATGAGTTAGACGAATACTATGCTTTGCCGCGAAATGCCACGCTTGTTCAAGTCCGCAAAAGCACCGAAGCCGTCGACTATTCTATCTATGATAAGCCTGCCGAGCAAAAACGCTTTTTGCAGGAGGTCCGGGGCGAGGGCCGCGAGGCGAGCTTCTTCCTCGACGATATGAGCTGCTATGCCTGCGTCTGGCTCTGCGAGAAAGTCACGAAGAAGATCGATCCCACCGCTGAGCTGTCCATCAACCTGGGCAACGGCGAAGCGGTGCTCAGGCTCGGCGCGCAAAGCGCTCCGCTCTCGGAATTCTTTAAGGCCTACGAGGACTTGGGTTACGGCGTCCATCCTGCCCAGAGCGACCGCGCCGGCGATCGCACGGAGATCATGCGGCTCGGCCTGGCTTTCTTCTGCCTCATGAACATCATGATGCTCGCCATGCCCGACTATCTCGCTACGGAATCGCTCGAGCCGCGCTACCGGCTCTTCTTTCAATCCGTGTCGGCGGTCCTCGCCGCGATCTCGGTCTTTTACTGCGGCCGGCCTATCCTCGGCAACGCCTGGGCCGCCGTGAGGCATAAGCAGCTTCCGCTCGACCTGCCCATCGGCCTGGCCCTGGCCCTCGGTTACGCCTACAGCCTCGGCCATGTGTTTATGCGTTCGCCTCTCGTTTACTTCGATTCGATGGCCGGCGTCGTCGCCCTGCTGCTCACGGGACGCTTCATTCAAAGCCGCGCCTTGAGGAAGATCCAAAACGAGACGATCAGCCTGCTGAACGACAAAACCAACTTCGTGCGCGTCATCGACCAGGGGAGCCTGCGGGTCGTGCCTCTCGCGGACGTCGTGCGGGGCCAAACGATCCGTATTTTGCCGGGCGAAGTCATCGCGGTCGACATTCAACTCAAAAGCCCGCGGGCGAGCATCAGCTACGGCCTCCTGCGCGGGGAAAGCGAAACCTGGTCGGCCTTCGAGGGACAATGGATCGAAGCCGGCGCGCTGAATGGTTCGGAGCCGATCGAAGGTTTAGTCGTTCAGGACGGTCGCGACAGCCTCATCATGAGGATCCGCCAAGCCTCGCACGACCTTTTCCATCATAAAGGACGGTTTCTCGCCTTGTCCGAGAAGCTGGCGAAGGCCTTCGTCCTCTTCGTCCTCACCATGGCGACGGGCATACTGATCTGGAAGCTGCCCGCGGATCCGGGCGAGGGTTTTAAACGTTTCACGAGCGTCCTGCTCGTGGCCTGTCCCTGCATATTCGGTTTCGGGGCGCCGCTGGTGATAGCGCGCGCCTTTCAGCTCGGCTTGAAAAGAGGGCTGATCTTCCGCAGCCAGAAAGCGCTCGAGCGCCTGGCCGAAGTCCGGGAATTCTACTTCGACAAGACCGGGACCCTGACGGTCGGCGATATCACGATCGAACGCGCCGAATGGCTCGCAGGTGCGCAGCTGCCCGCCTGCGAGAGAGGACGGATACTCGCCGTGCTCAGGCGTCTGCCGGAGTTTACGGCTCATTATGTTTCCGTGGCTCTCGCGGCTTGGGCCGTCGCGGTTGAAGGCGAAGGTTCGGCGAGCGTGCCAAGCATCGTGCGCGCCGAGGAAATCTTCGGCCAGGGCGTAAAGATCCATTGCGATCTCGGTTTGATCAAAATCGGTCGCGCTGCCTTTTGCGCGCCCCATGCCTCTGATGAGGCGGCGGCCGCTGCCTTCTACGTGAGCCTGAACGATAACATCGTCCTGTCCGGTTCGGTCGGCGAACGGCTTCGCCCCGAAGCCGCCAGCTGCGTGGCGTGGTTGACCCGGGAAGGCCTGCGAAGCTATATCGCCAGCGGCGATAGTCCCGACAAGGTCGATCGTGTGCGTGAGAATCTCGGTCTGGCGCCCGGCAGCGTCCGGAGCCGCCTCACGCCGGAGCAGAAATTCTTCTCCATCCTGAGGCCGCGCCTCAGCGCCTTCATCGGCAACGGCATCAACGATGCGCTCGCCGCTTCGGGCACGGCGATAGGCATCGCTCTGAGCGACGCCGACGAATCGATGAAGGCCTCGTCCGACCTTTGTTTCAAGGAGCCCGGCCTCGCGCCCTTGATCGACGCCATCGACCTGTCCCGCGAATGCCGCCGCGTTCTGCGCCGCTGCTTCGCGCTGGCCTTGGGCTTCAACGCGATCGGCATGTCGCTCGCTCTGAGCGGGGTCGTGACGCCGGTGATGGCCGCGGTCCTGATGCCGGTCAGCTCCCTCACGGTCTTCGTCTCGTCGCAGAGTTTTCGCCCGCGGAGGCCGAGCTTATGACCATACTCTTCTTCCTCCTGCCCCTCAGCCTGCTCATGTCGAGCCTCGGCGCCCTGGCCTTCGCCTGGGGCGCGCGTTCAGGGCAGTGGGACGACCTGGTGAAACCCGGTGAAAGCATTCTGTTCGACGAAACTTCCAATCGAAAGGATTGAGTCTTGAGTAGTGAAAAAGGAGCAACGTCAGTGGAGTATGATGACAAGTCAGCCGCCCGATTCCTCTGG
>JASLCY010000465.1 GCA_030151925.1 Oligoflexus sp. | reverse complement strand
ATAACTAAGGAATGACCGTTGCGTTTCATCGAATGCCTCTCTCTTCCTGCCGCGTTGTCATCATGCGAATACTCTATCGGCCGGTACCTCCCTAGAATTCAGCGAAATTTGCAACGATCGCTATAGTTTCGATATATTGCCTTTATATCGACAATATATATTCGCCATATTCCGAATTTCACGATGGAAAGTGGGCTCCTCGATGTATATGGAAAAAATCTTTAATAAAAATTGCCTTTTTACCGATCTTTAAGGTGATTCGACGACACTTGCTGAGCCCTTTTTCAAGGGGTCTACGTAGCGGAAAGGAAGGGCACCGTGACTAGACGTTTGACACTAACCCTCGCACTCATCCTGGGAGCCTGTTCCTCGAAACCGGCTCGGGTGGACTTCGGCCCGAATCCGGGGGCGAAGGGCGATAGCAATGCCCAGGGCGATAATAGTTCGGCGAACGGCGGCAAGAACGTCGCCGCGGCGCTCACCTGCGATCCGTTGGACGACGCGTGCCTGGCCCTCCAATATCCCGACGGCGGCTGCTCGGTCAAACCCGGCGAGAAGCAGCAGGGCCTGAGGACGCTCACCAATGAAGAGATCAAGAACACCCTCTCTTACGCGTTGAACATCGACGTCAGCAAAGAGATGGGCGATATGCCCCGTCGCGACCAGGGCACCAAATTCCAGAACTCGGCCCTGCTCACCGCGGTCGACCAATCGGTGGTCGATGCGTGGATGAACGTCGCGACCAACATCGCGAAGGACTTCATCGCCAACGATTCCGCGTTCAACATGCTGGCGCCCTGCAAGGACGCGAACGCGGCCTGCGGCCTTAAATTCGCGCAGAAATTCGGTCCGCTCCTCCTGCGCGCCCCTTTGAGCGACGATGACCTGAAGCCCTTCGTCAGCGTCTTCACCGCCGGCGCGGCCATCTCCTTCAAGGAAGGCGCCACCCGCCTCGTGCTCGCTTTCATGATCGATCCCCGTTTTCTCTTCCGTATCGAGGAGGGCGCGGATAACGGCGCGACCGCTTCCACCGTGGAGCTCGCGAACCGCCTTTCCTTCTTCCTCTGGCGCTCCGGACCCGATGCCGCCCTGCTCGCGAAAGCCAAAGACGGCACTCTGAGCAAGACCGAGGTGTACTCGGCGGAAGTCGACCGTATGCTCGCGGATCCCAAGGCGGAAGTCGCCTTCCGTCAGTTCATGGTGGAATGGCTGCTCCTCAACAACAGCGATAACCTGCAGATCCCCATGGTGAACATCCCCACGGTCCAGATGCGTGAAGACGTGCTCAAGGCCGCGGTGGATAATATGTTCTATAACAAGGGCGACTTCCGCAAGGCCTTCGGCAAGGACTCGAATGTGAACCTCCTCACGATGCCCGGCGTGCTCGCGGGGACTAACGTGAGCTCGTTGACCTCGCCCGTGAAGCGCGGCCTCTTCGTGAGCCGTCGCCTGCTCTGCCGCAACGTTCCCCAGCCGCCCAAGAACGCGGGCGCGTTCAAGGCGGACGTCGGCACCGCGATGCTGACTCCGCGGGATAAACTCAAGCTGCACGAGGACAACGCGAGCTGCAAGGCCTGCCACGGCAGCGTCGACCCCATCGGCCTCGGCCTCGAGAACTACGATGCGCTCGGCAAATCGCGCGATATGTACGATGACCTCAAGGTGGCGATCGACACTTCGGGCACCATCCGCCTGAACAACCAGAACGTCAGCTTCGCCAACTCCTCCGAGCTGCTCAGCGACTTCTCGGGCAGTACGGACCTCGCCAGCTGCGCGACGGTCACCGTCGCCGAATACGCCTTCGGCGGCGGGCCGGACTCCGGCAGCGCCTGCGAGATGAGCTCGATCCAGGAATCGTTCTTGAAGTCCGGCTTCCAATGGAAAGCCCTGCTCAAGGCCGTGACTCTTAGCCAATCGTTCAACGCGAGGGTTAAACCATGAAGAAGAACCTCCCAGCCAATCGTCGAGCCTTTCTCCGCGGAGCCGGCGGTGTTCTGATCGCGTTGCCCTTCGCCGACTTCGCCTTCGACTCCTTGTCGAACCAGAAGATCATCGCGCAGGAAGGCGGCACCGTGGTGCCGAAGCTCGTGACCATGTATTTCCCGAACGGCTGCGATCCGAACTTCTGGAACTTCGACCTCGCGCTCCAGCCCTTGGCCGACCTGCAGTCGAAGATCATCCTGTTCAAGAACATCCATAACCCGGTCTCCGAGGCCGTGAACCGCGATGCGCACGAACAGGGCGCGGCCGCGCTCTTCACCGGCGTAAGGCTCGAGAACGACCTCAAGAGCACCGGCATCTCGATGGACCAGTGGTACTCGCGCCGGGTGGACCAGAGCACGACCCTGAAGAAGCCTCTCGTGGCCGGCGTATGGCGCGGTTATGCGGGCGGCATCTTCCGTTCGCAAAGCTGGTTCCGCCGCAGTTGGCTCGAGAACGGCGATCCCGTGACGCCCGTGGTGAAGCCGCTCGACATGTTCAATATCATCTTCGGCGACCAGAGCGCTTCCATCGCCGAGAAAAAAGCCAATTACGCGCGTCAGCACAGTGTGCTCGACTCCGTCTTGGATCAGATGAAATCGCTCACCAGCGACAACTCGAAGCTGCCGAGCTCCCATAAGGCCCTGCTCGCGACGCACCTCGATCGCGTGCGCGACCTGGAAAAACGCGTGGCGACCTTCGAGAACAACATCCCCGTCTCCTGTTCGCCCATGGGCAGCCAGCCCGCGGAAGTGAACTTCGGCAACGACGGCCTGCTGCCTTATGCGGACTTCGACAAGGTCTACCATCTCCAGATGGACCTGATGGCGCTCGCGCTCCAATGCGAAGCGACCCATACGGGCTCGCTGATGTTCTGCTGCGCGGGCGAGGAGTTCATCCATCCTTCGATCTCGAGCTCTTACACCGACCACGGGACCTCGCACTACCCGAACCAGGAGCAGCGCGACGTGTTCATCAACTATCGCCGCTATCACGCGAACAACCTCAAGTACTTCATGAACAAGCTCGAGGAGGCGAAGATCCTCGATTCGACCGTGATCGTCTACGGCTCCGAGTTCGGCGACAGCCGCTCGCATACCATCAACCCGCAGCCTCACCTCATAGCGGGCGGCGGCGGTCAGTTGAAGATGGGCCAGACGATCGACGGCCAGCTGAAGAACACGAACTGCGATATCTATTCGACGACTCTCACGGCCCTCGGACAGAAGGCTGATACATACGGCGAAGCGGCCTTCAATACCGGCCACATCGCAGCGATGCTGAAATAATCCAGGCGGGGTAGCAGACGATGAACCAATCCAAACCTTCGGAACGCTCGCGCTTCCTCGCGCTGGGCCTGCTCACGGGGCTCCTGGCCTTCGCGGCCTGCAGCGCGCCGCCGCAGCCTATCACCCTTCGTTCGGCGGTCGATGCGGCTTCAGCTTCGAACTCGAACGGCGATACGAATTCGAACGACGCGAATACGGGCAACGGTGATGCCACCGCCTCGTCGCAGCAGACCTCTTCCTCAAACGGCGGTTCGACTACGGCCTCAAGCGATACGATGCAGACTGCGGACATGAGCACGGCTTCGATGTCGACGACGACGACGACCGAAGCCCAGAAATTCGTGCCCTGCACCGAACAGTCCGAGAAATGCCACCCGCACCGTATGATCCTCTCCGACTATGCCCTCGGCAAGATCATCCACGTGAACCTGGATGACCCGAGCAAGGACTGGGACCTCGAGGTCCCGGGCGGAGCGCGCGACATCCAGCTCATCGGCGACAACAAGATGCTCGTCAGCACCGTGGAATGGAGCAACGGGCCCTACGGCTGGCACGAGGTGGACCTCGACACCGGGAAGATCGTTAAATCGGTCGTCGGGCTCACCAGCACCGTGATGAGCGTGCAGCGCCTCGCGAACGGCAACACCCTGCTTATCGGCCAGAACCTCCTGGGCGGCAGCGGCGCCGACATCATCGAGACGAACGATAAAAAGGAAATCATCAGCCGCCGCGAATTCAAGGGCATGGAGAACTTCCGCACCGTGCGCCGCAGCCGCGACGGCCATTTCTTCGTCGGGAACCACAGGGTGATGATGGAGTTCACGCCGGACGGGAAAGAGGTCTGGCGTGCGGACGGAGGAGCGGAGCCTGCTTACATGGCTTTGAAACTGCCGAACGGCGAACGCATCATGGCCAACGGCCACGGCGGTAAGATCTTCTTCTTCGCTCCCGATGGAGTGACCAAGACGCTGACCATCTCTTTGCCGGATATAGACAGCACGCATTCGATGACGGCTTTCGCCTCCGGTTTCGCGCTCCTTCCGAACGGCAACATCGTGACGACGAACTGGGCGGGCTCGACCAAGACCCACGGCAACGACGGTCCCCAGGTCGCGGAATATAACCGCAAGGGGGAAGTCGTCTGGACCTGGAAACAGCAGGCGAACCGCATCTCGGCGATCTACGCGGTCCTCGTGCTCGACAACCTCGATCTGAGCAAGCCGCACGATGATACCGCCGGCCCTCTCGCGCCCGTTCAAACGCCTTATCCTTAAGCGATACGGCCTCTATCTCCCGGAGAGACGAGGCCGTCTTCTAAAATCTTTCTCTCGTCAAGTTCAAACTTCTAACAACAGCTCTCCTCCAAGTTTTGCGATAGTGAACACAGTTTCACGTTCGTAAAATTCAGTGACATTTGAGGAGATGCTATGAAATCATTGCTGATCGGCGCGGTTATGGTCCTCGGGACCTACGGCGCGGCCGAGGCCCGTCCCGCCATCACGTTTCTCACCAACGGACAGCGCAGCGTAACGCTGCCGAACGATCAGATCATCGCCGATCTGAGCGCGGCCCTTCCGCTCGATAATTACCGTGCGGTTCGCGTCCAGCCCGTTCTCACGTCCGCAGGCGCGCCCGACCACCTCCTGGTCTACCTGCATTCGAAGACCCAGCACCGCGTGGAGCTCGTGTCGGTGCAAGTAGACAGTGCTTACAAATTCAAGCACGTCTTGCAGAATTATCAACTGACGAAGGCGGATGAACAAGCGCAGGCGGGCTATGACCGCGCGACCTCTTCAACCGCAGTAAAGTGCCCTGACGAGACCGTGGAATTCGTTTCGGCCGCTCCGAACGACGACGACTTCGAACAAGGCATCGCGATCGATGTGGCTGAAGCCGCGACCGCCGCGGGCCTTAAAACCGTCCAGCTCATCGGTTCGGATGCGAATCGCAAGAACTACCTCAACTACATGTCGTGCCCAAAGCTCCGCGGGAACTTCTACGATGGTGACGCCAACACGCAGATGATGGTGACCTCGGACGGCTACATCTCGTACAAGGATTTCACCGGCACGCTCAAAGGCGCCTTCCGCCAGACCGTGACCAACATCTGGCTCGCCTGCGAGGCGTTCAACAATCCTTTCAAACCCGCGGTGATGACGACCGCCGCTTCGCGTAAATACGCGGCCGGGATCAACGACCTGGAAGTAGGGCCCAGCGACAACACCGCTGCCTGCGCGATGAAGGCGGCGATCGACGGCAAACCCATGACCGACGCCTTCAACTCCTGTTATGCGCAATACGATAAGAAATCCGACAAATGGGGCTTCGACGGTCCCGGCTCGGACAACTTCTGGGATGAAGCCGATAGTACGGCGAACAGCACGGCAGATAACACGGAACAATGAGATAACTCGGCGGCAGGGCGCTCCAGGCCTCTCGAAGGTAATCCTCGGGGAGTCAGGGGGCGCTCGGCCGGTCCTCGAGTCGAATGCGATAAAGGAGGATCCTGCGGCCGTTCAGGGAGCTCGGCTGGTCGAGCGTGAAGCCGCATTTCTCCGCGACTCGTATGGACGCGAGATTCTCGGGATTGATGATGCAAACTGCGGTAGGGGCGACGGCGCGAAGGTCGAGCCTCGCCCAGGCCACGGCGCACGCTAAGGCCTCGGTCGCATAACCCCGGCCGTGCGCGGACGTCGCCAGGGCCCAGCCGAACTCCGGCCTCCCGCTTATCGATGGTTTCATCTCCCGCTTGAAGTCAGCCGCCCCCAATTCGCCGATGAAGCGCCCGCTCGATTTTTCCTCGATAGCCCAATACCCATAGCCGAGAATGGGCCACATGCCCGCATAGCGTAAGAGGCGAGACCAGGTCTCCTGCTCGCTCGCCGGTTTGCCGATCGTATGCGCGACGACCGCCGGCTCTTGCCAGAGATCGACCATCGCCGGGAGATCGTCGATGCGGTGCGGACGCAAACGAAGCCGTGCGGTCTCGAGTATGGGACAGGCTCTCATGGGGAATCCTTATTGCTGCTGGGGAATCGACTTGTGCTATCTTCTTCTGATAATTTGATTTACAAAAGAATAAATAATACGAAGTTCTCAAAAAATCATCGGGAGTTGTTATGAAAAAGCGGCTCATTGCCCTCGGCTTGCTCTTTAGTTTCCACGCGCATGCGCAGAGCATGAACGGAAACATGGCTCACATGAACCACAACCAGGCTCCGGACACGTCGCAGCTCGATCCCAAGATCGTCAAACCTTACTCATCCAATGATCCGGCGGTTCTCGAGGCTCGGAAGGCCGTCGTGCAGAAGCTCTATGATGGCCTGATCCACCCGAATCCCAAGGCCGTCCTGGGCGGCACCGAAAATATCGACGACATCTTCGAGCATCAGGTCATCCAGGGGCGCGTGGTTCCCGCCGGCGCCTACAATAACTTCACCTCGGCTATGGAGTATTTCTACGCCCTGGCCGAGACTCCGTTGCAATGGATCGATAAAGTCACCTTCAAGACCCTGATGGCGGAAGGCGACAAGGTCGCGCTCCGCGTCGATCTCCATTTCTGCAAATCGCCTTTCACCGACTGCCAGCCCGATGTCCCCAACTCGGCCCAAGGCGTGACCCTGACCGAAGAAGGTTTCTTCACCTTCAACGAGCTGAACCGCATCATCTCCTTCGACCTCATCATCCCGAACCTCGGTGCGGCGTTCGACCCGCCCGAAAACGATAAGAAGACCCGCGATACCAACATCCTTCAGCTCTGCGTGGCGCTCACCGTCGTCAACCAGAATCCCCTGACGGGCGATGCGATCAAAGGCGGGACCTGCAACTCCTACTTCGCGACTCCCGATAAGTTCCCGACGGCGGATCAGTCCAAATACGGGACGAACGCGTTCATCAACTGCGTGACCTTCATGCATACGATCGCTTACGGATCCTGGAACAGGGCGAACTCGAACACGTTCACCTGCCGGCAGCTCCACACCCTGCTGACCCCTTATCGCCCGGACGAGCATTGTCCTCATACCAGCCCGGACGGGGGCGGCACATGCATCGATTTTCCTTATGACGACTACTATAAAACCGATTTCTAAGGGTCGAGATTCAACGGGGAAGGGCCGCCGGACGCGGTCTTTCCCGAATGAAGCGACAAAACCCATTCTGTGACCAGTGATTCGTTTATTTTTATGATAGTGATTTCTTTAATTGTTTTAATGTCTTATGCCCCATCCAAACCTACTTCATTTAAAACATACCTTTATTTCCCATGAATTTTAAATACGTCCGCCTTTGCGCCGATAGAACTTGTAAGGCCCTGTTTCATTTCATTTTGGTTTACGCCCGATGGTCGTAAACCTTAAGGCAAAGGCTCAAAGACGTGCGCTCTTTGATGCTTTACATAGCCGCTATTCTCCTTGCGAGTTGCAATGGCAATTCGCTGTCCGGGCGTTACTGGGAAGATGCTATCACGAATTGTGCGACCGGATCGACTTCGAGCAATGCCTTGCCGGCTACTGGCTGGCGCCTCCCGACCCAGAAGGAAATGTTGCAGGTTTATATCGATGGTATCGCTGCGAAGCGGGTCGAACTCAATATGGTCAACGCTTTCCTTTGGAGCTCAACCACCCAGAGCGATAACGCGAGCTACGGCGGGCACGTCTTGCACTTGAACAACGGCGACGGTGGTTTGTCAGGAAAACCTGACCATGGTTTCGGCAGCCTCTGTATATATCCATAATTTATTGAAAATATTATATAATTTAAGCAAACATCGACTCCCGGCCAAGCGCGAACGTTGACAGCCTCCCGGCAATGGCGACATTGTAAAAACGGGAGGATGCATGGCTGCGCGTATCGGTATCATCGGGGATGTCCATGGCTGTCTGGGAGAATTCCAGGATCTCTACGCCAAACTCAAGTCAGAAGGCATCACACATATTTTTCATCTCGGCGACCTGGTCGACCGTGGACCCGATAGCGCCGGAGTCGTAAGGTTCTGCCGTGAGCACGATCTGCGGGGCGTGATGGGGAATCATGAATCCACGCTGCTCGCTCTGATCGAACGCATGGAGAAGGCGGATTTCGATCCTGCGAAGCTGTCGGGCGCGAAAGCGGAACGCCTTCCTGTGGCCCGATCGTTGTCCTGCGAGGACATCGATTATCTCAAGCGCCTTCCCAAACTCCATGCCCTCGACGAATTCCATATCGTGCTTGTTCACGGCGGCCTCTGGCCGCGGCGTAACCTGTGGGAGCAGGATCGTTCTATCCTGCATCTGCAGGCGATCAATCCGGAGCGGCCGGGCGAGGTGCGGTGGCTGAATAAACCGGGTGAATATAGCTCGGACGAGAATCGTGCGGAAGGGTTTGTGCCCTGGCAGGAATTATACGATGGCCCTGAGACCGTTGTGTATGGGCATACGGTTTATGCAGAGCCGCACATCCGCCCGAACTCGATCGGGATCGATACGGGCTGCGTCTTCGGCGGGAGGCTGACGGCTTTGATTCTGCCCGACTATCGTTTCGTATCCGTCCCCGCGCGGGCGAAATACGCGGATCGTGAGTTCAACTCCGATGACTGAAGGAAAGGCCGCCCGGGAGGCGACCTTCCTGAACCCGATCAGTTGCGGGGCGTGTTGTTTTCCCGAGGATCGAAGCCCTCAGGCACGTAGGTGATACCGTTCCGGGCCCGATAGATCTCGGTCATGAGTTCGTTGCGATCCATCTGATCGACGCCCGATATTTTCAGGCTCGCCGCCTCTTGCCGCAGGTTTTCCATGATGAGGTCGAAGTCTTCCGCATTGTGGCCTTGTTTGTCGTTGGGATGGAGTTTGGGCTCTTTCGGATCCGGCGTGACAGAGTTTTCCATAAGAGTTCCTTTCAAACGATGTTTGGGAAGCAAGCCGTCATGTTCGAGTCTTTCCCTATTAGGTTTTCCTTGCAATAAAAAAGACGTCGCGATCCATAGATGAATGACTTCGTCATCGTGTTTATGGCGACCGTTCTTGCGATCCGGAGGGCTATAGAAAAGCCCCATTTATAAGCCTATGATCAAAAAAACTGGATCAAATTAGATTCAAGACGCCTTGAAGCTGGAAAAAATCGATGACGTCTCCGCCTTGCCGATCCTCTCCAAGAAAGAGTGGCAAAATGCGGCGACGGATATTTTCCTGACCGACCTGAGCGATATCGGCGAAAGTTTCCAATCCGATGCGGGCGCAACCATATTCGGCAACGACACCGCGAGCCAGGCTATCGGCGACACTCTCTGGATCGCTTACCGCAACGCGGCCGTTCAAGTCGCCGCGAAGGTAACGGGGAACGCGCAGAACTATCAAAAGCTCATTCCTTCGACGGCGACCAAGACGGAGGGTTTGCAGAGGGCGAGGGATATCGTCACGCCTCTCTTGAAGCGTGCTTATCGTCGCCCGCCCACCAAGGACGAGGTCGAGGCCATGGCCGCTCTATTCGTAGGAGCCAAGACCGCCAAGCCGAAGGAAAATGCGGATCAGGTGGGTTTGAGCGAGGTCATCAAGGCCGTCGCCCAATCACCCTATTTCCTCTATAGGGTCGAGATCGGCTCGTCCTCCGTCAACGACAGGTCGCAGCTCAATCCCTATGAATTGGCTTCGCGCTTGTCTTTCGCGATATGGGAATCCATCCCGGACGACGAGCTCTTCAAGGCGGCTGATGATAAATCCCTCCTGCAGGAAGACGTTCGAAAGGCTCAGATAGCTCGCATGCTCGCCAGTCCTCGTGCCCTTCCGGCCATCGAGCATTTTAATGCCGCAGTGTTCCAAATCTATCGTTTCCAGAGTCTGGCGCTGACCGCGAACAGCACCTGGCCCGCGACCATGAACGATGTTCTGAAGGAAGAATCGCTCGCCTTCTTCCATGAGGTCACGAACGTGAGGAACAAGGGGCTGACTGAGCTCCTTACCGCTCCCTACACTTTTATCGATCAGGATAACGCGCCTTTCTACGGCCTGTCCTCAACCAGCAAGACCATGGTGAAGACCGCGCTCGATCCGACGAAGCGAGGCGGTTTCCTAACCCAAATAGGTTTCCTCGCCGCGACCTCGACCGATATGGGCTCAGGCTTGATCCACAGAGGAGCGCTTTTGAACCAAAGCTTCTTCTGCGAAAGCCTGGGGGATAAACCAGCGGGCATCGACACCTCCAAGATACAGATCGACACCAAGAACACGACGCAGAGAAAAGCGGTCGAGGCTGCCACAGGAGGCTGCGGGGGCGCTTGCCATAACAATCGGATCAATCCCGCGGGCGTGGCGTTCGAGAACTACGATCAATACGGTCGCTACCGGACCATGGACAACGGTTTTCCCGTCGATGCATCGGGGGCTTTCGCCTTCTCGACGGAGAGCAAGTTCAATTTTAAGGACGGCGTTCAATTCGGTGCGGCCATGGCCAAGAAGTTCGAGGTCCATCGCTGCTTTTCCGCGAAGATACTGCAATTCCTCTTCGGGCGGTCCTTGAACCTCAACGATGAAGACCTTATCAACATCGTTTCCAACGCCTCGCTGGATGGATCGGGAACGCGCGAGCTCTTCGCCAAGGTGCTGGCCGACAAATCGATGACCTATCGTCTCAGTTCGAAATAATTCATGAGAGCAGTGAGCCATGACCAAGAATAGAAGACAGTTCATACTCAGCGCGGCGGGTTTGCCTTTTTACCTCCCTC
>JASLCY010000443.1 GCA_030151925.1 Oligoflexus sp. | reverse complement strand
ACAGAGGTGTATAGGAAAAATTAAACTGTTATTTTGAGGCCTTGCGGAGGTGCTCGAGGTCGACAAGGGCCCGGATTTCGGCGGCGTCGATGCGCGGCTGGAGGTTAACGTAGGCGCTCAGCCTCTGGCCGCAGAGGGGGCAGCCGAACTGCTTGTCGTTGACCCGCTCGAGAGTGACGAACGAACGGCACTTCGAACACACGCGTTGCCGCGCTAGCACCTTCTCACCGTAAGACTCCGACATAAGCCGCCCTCCTTGCTCTCCCGAGGTTATCGGCGCCGGCGCCGGCGTCTTGAGCTTTAGGCTTTTTCGAACTTTTCGCGAATTCCTAAGTCTTTTAGATGATTGAAGCTATGCTCACCGAAAAGGCAGCCCAAAAATTTCATACGGTGGCTCAGGATTCTATCCGCCCTGCCGAAACCTTCCTCAGGACAAGGAGTTTCTCATGCGTCACAGTTGGTTGATGAGCCTATGGCTAGGCTGCTTCTTCTTAAGTTTGCCGGCTTTCGGCCAGACTTTCGAAGACGGTTACCAATCGTACGTGAAGAACCAGTTCCCGGTCGCCGAATTCCAGTTTAAAAGCGCTCTGAAAAACGCCCCTGCCGATGAGGAGAAGGCCTTCATCCTCAAGTTCATCGGCATCTGCCAGTACATGCGCGGCGATAAAAAGAGCTCGCAGGCGACCTTCACGCAGGCGCTGCAGCTCGACCACAACGTGCAGATCGACTCCGAGGAGGTCCTTGATCCCGGCGTCGTGACCTTCTTCAACGGCATCAAAGCCAAGGTTCCGCAGACGAAAACCGATAAGAAGTCCGTGCCGGCCCAGCAGGAGGAGATCCTGCCGACGCCTCCGAACAGCGACGGTACGGGCAACCAGCTGCCGCCGCCGAAGTCTTCGGCCCCGGGGCAGCCTCTGCCGTCTTTCGGCACCCTGGGCAAACAGAAGAAGGGCAAGACGGCGAAGAAGGCCGCCCCTTCGTCTTCAGGCGTATCCTTCACGCAATTCCTGCCTTTCGGCTTCCCGCAGTACCACAACAAATCCTGGTCGCTCGGCATAGGCATGACCGTGCTGCAGCTCTATAGCGTCTATTCCTTCGTGGACGCGGATAAGGTGATCAAGGACCGCACCGCGCTGAACGGCGTCGTCGCCAGCAAACCCGGCCTGACCGATGAGCAGCGCAACGCCTTCTACGCGGACAACAACAAGTTCATCAAAAAGGTCAAGAACCAGAAGAACATGGCCCTCGCCTCCTTCGGGCTGCTGTGGGGCGCGAGCATAGCCGAATCCTTCCTCTTCCACAAAACGCCGGCGAAAACCCGATCGGTGGGCGCCGAGCCGATCAAACCGCAGCAATCGATCACGCCCGTGGTCGAAGCCTCGCGCGCCGGCGGCTCATACGGCCTGTCCTGGCAGACAGAACTCAAATAATCCTCGAATCTTACCTTTATCCTCTCAAGACCCGCTCAGGCTCGGGCAGGCCCTGCCGATAAAAAACCAGTAATATTGTCCCGATTTACTGGGTAGAGAAAGCCATGAAGATTAAAGCCTTGCTGTTCGGACTCGTCATCTCGATGACGTCACCCGCTCTTCTCCCGATGCTGCGCGCGGCGGAAGCCTTGCCGGCTCAAGCGCGGGGACAGGCGTATGATCCCATATTCAAAAGCGAGTTGACGCTCGACCTCCCTTACCTGCTGAGCCTGTCGGTGATCGACAAGGATGCGAGGAAGCTCAATTCCGGCGACGAGGCGGAGAAACTCTTCGCGGCCACGCAGGAGACGCTGAAGGCGCCGCTCGAGGTGGATCCGAAGAACGGCCCCGCGCCCGTCTATCGCGATGTGCTCTCGCTCATGCAATATTATATGAGCCACGCTCAGCCGTCCGGCAGCACGGCCCGCATCAAGATCCTCGCCGATATGCTCGAGAAGAGCGCGAGCGCGTTCGCCGAGACCTGCAAGGTCCCGGCGCAGCAGGTCAGCGCGGCTTTCTATTCGAAATTCGCGAAGTTCGTGCGCACCGACGGGACCGACGGCATCTCGGAGATGATCCCTCTCAAGGATAAACTCACGGGCAACAAGGAGCTGCTCAGCAACATCGATCTGCTGGTCGGTTACTCGCTCGCCCTTTCCCCGGCGACCGCAGCGCAGGGCCTCACGACCATGAACAAGGTCGCGGGCGACCTTTCGGTCTACGGCCGCGTGGCGATCAAACTCACGGAAGCTCTCCAGGATTACGGCCTCGATGCGGAAGGCGCGGTCGTCTCGGCGATCAAGCCGGGCGCGGACGCGAAACTCACCTACTCCGTGCAGCTCGCGCGCGGCATGCCGGCCGGCGTGCAGTTCCTCGTGATGAACACCTCGGCGTTCATCTGGGAGAAGGCGAATGCAAGCAACAGGACGGCGCGCGTGCCGGCCTTCCTCAAGGACGGCTTCCCGGGCGTGGTTCCCGTCGACGTCCTGCGTGAACGCGATGCCCTGCTGGAGCTCAACGCGCAGAATTACAAAGCCGCCTCGGCCGCTTATAAGAAGATCAGCGAAGGCTACGCCAGAGGCGAGATGATGGCCGCTATCGATAGCCGCCTCTGGGATATCGAAGTCCTCGGTTATCAGAAATCGGGCCAGCTCGCCGATCTCGAGGCGACCTACACCATGCTCCGCGCGAAATACGCGAACCAGGGCCGCAAAGGCTTCAACCAGGCCCTGGCCGAGTCCTATCGCAAGACCTTGGACGGCGCGCTCGACGCTTCGCTGAACCCCAAAGCGCAGAGGGCCCAGCAGCAGATGACGATCCAGTTCGTCACCCGCTTCTTCAAGACCGAGGGCGACCGGACGGTCCTCTATCCGATCAAGGCGAAGCTCGCTCTGCTTTATCGCAGCATGAAGATGTATAACGAGACGGTCGACACCTATCTCGACATCGCCAAGGACCAACCGCTCAAGAACTACCTGCTCGCCGCCGACGCGCAGAGCCAGCTCGCGAATTGGCCCGCGCAGCCTGATTTCGCCTCGAAATCCCGGGAGAAGAACCCCGAGCGGCAGAAGCTCCTCTCCATCTACGAGACCGTCAGCCAGCTCAAGAAAGATACGGATTGGACCGTGCTCGCCCATATCGGCCTCCTGAATCGCGCTCTCGGCCAGTACAAGACCGCGGAGATACTCTGGCTCAAATCGTTCAAGACGGATCTCTCGTCGCGCGTCGCGCAGGATGCCGGCGGCCTCTTGCTGCATGACTTCCGCGATTCGAAACGCAACGACGACCTGATCGACCTCGTCCACCTCTTCGCCAGCAAGAAGGTCTCGCCCTCGGACAAGGGCGTGGCGATCAACTACAAGCCTTGGCTCGCCGACGCCCTTTATAACGGCGGCCAGGCGGAGCTCGGCAAGGGCAGCTTCCCGAAGGCGATCAAGTACCTCGAGGAGTTCAGCATCGTGTTCCCGACCGAGCCGCGTTTCGCGTCGGCCGGCCACACCCTGGCGATCGCCTATAAGAGCGCCGGCAAGCTGATCCCGGCCCTGAACGTCTGCAAGAACGTCGGCGAGAAATATCCCCAGTATCCCCTGCGCGCGAAGATGATCCTCGCCGCGGGCGATTGGGCGGCGGCGACCTCGCCGACGGTCGAATACGCGTTCTACTTCTACGGCAAGTACATCAACGACTATAAAAACGAGGCGAACGTCCCCCAGGTGCGCGGCGGCCTCGCGGAGCTCTACTTCAAACGCAAGCTCTACGGTTGGGCGAGCCGCCTCTACCGCGAGCAGAGCACTTCGCCCAAGGTTCCGAAGGATATGCAGCTTAAAGCGGCCGTCCGGGCGATGGACATCGAGGATCAGTTCGGCGATCAGAAGGAAGGCTTCGTCTCCGCGCAGAGGATACTCGAGCTCGCGAGCCCCAATGATCCCGCCCGCAACCACGCCCTGGCCTTCGAAGGACGCTATATGGCGAACCAGAAGGACCTTAAGGGCATGAACGACCTCGAGCAGAAGATGGTCGCCCAGGTGAAGGCGAGCAAAGAGGTGCTCGAAGCGGTCGCCTTCATCCGCTATCGCCGCGGCGAGCTCTTGCAAAGACCTATCGTCAATAACGAGAATAACCTGCAAATCCGCGATCCTGAGGCTTCAGTCCGGAAATACTACGCGCGTTTTGAGGAAGAGCGCAAAAATTATTTGCCGGTTTGCCAAGTCGGGGTCAGCACCTACTGCGCGCCTTCGCTGATGAAGATGAACATGATTTCAAAGCAGGCGATCGAAGCGATGGACAAGATCCAGATCGCCGAGACCCTCGGGCCGGCGCGCGTCAACAGCTTTAAGGTGTTTAAGCAGCTGCAGATCAGCAAGGTCCAGCAATCCCGCAAAGAGAACATGACGCAAGCCATGGCCCTGGTGAAGTCGGGGACGACGACACCCGCATGGCGCGATGAGATCACCAAATCTCTCGAAATCGACGAAGGTCTGGCGCATTAAGCAGCAGGCCTCCCCTCCGCCGCTCGGCGTTTTACGCGCGCCCTACGAAGCGGTATGATAGAGGGGAGGCCTTTTTTTCAGTCTTTTTGGAAGTCCTATGGATAGCAGCCGGACGCATGTGCTCCGTTCTTTCGTCTTCGCTCAAAGCATCAATACCACCGAGGTGGCCGCGGCTTATCAAGCGGACCAATCCTTGATCGACCCGCGCGCGACCCTCATCAACCGGGTCGGCGACGACGGTTATATCTTCATCTTCAACCATGGTTCGGTCGTCTTCTGGAATATCTCGGAAGAGGAGCAGGCGCTGCAGCTGAAGAAGCTCCTGGACCTGACCAGCATCCCGGGCCTGAAGCCGCGCTTCAGCGAGACCTTCGCGGTCCTGGAGCAATCCGGCCCGGCGCGGGTCGAGTTCAACCGCCTGGTGATCGACAGGCTCACGAACGAGCGCCGCGAGGTGATCGCCTCGACGCTCGCGCAGAGCACCTCGATGGAATACTACGAATCCCTCGTCGAGGAATCCTGGTCGCAGGTCGACGCCCTCCTCACCCAGCTGCGGAACACGGGCACGCTCGGCGTGATGCCGGCGCCCATCAACCGGCAGATCGCCGCCTCCCTGCATCTCAGGAGCTCCGTTATCCGCGTCCTGCACTTGCTCGACAAACCCGACCTGATCTGGGAAGACAAGGTGATGGACGAGATCTACGGCGACCTCCGCGCGATGTTCGACTTGCCGGAACGCTTCCAGGCGCTCGAATACAAGCTCCATCTCATCCAGCAGACGCTGGAGGTGATCGTCGATACCGTGCGCGATCGCCGGCTCTACTGGTTGGAAGTGGCGATCGTCCTGCTGATCCTGGTCGAGATCCTGATGCAGTTCTTCTGAAGTCTTCCGAAAGAACGCCTTGCGATCGATGGCCAAGAGACCTATCCTAGCCTTCCGACCTTCGGGAGGCTCTCGATCCGCATGAATCCTACGCTCAAGATCCGCAATTATCTCAAGGCCCTTGAACAGAAACACAGCATGAAGCGGCGACTGGTGACCGCTATCCCTTACTGGGTGGCGGCTGCAGCGACTGGCTGTATTGCCGTGGCTTACGCGAAGATGTTCTTGCTCGTCGAGAGCTGGGCGATGGACCTTACGCAGGTCCTGGGGTACTGGCTGCTTTTGGTGAGTCCTTTGGTCTTCATCGTCTCCTGGGCGCTTATTCACTATCTCGCGCCTCAGGCGGGCGGCAGCGGCATTCCCCAGCTCCTCGTGGCGAGTGAGCTCGCTCCCCAAAGGCCGGAAGTGGTCGGTCGCTTCCTCGGCTTTCGCATCATTCCCGTGAAGATGCTGAGCTCCCTCATAACCTGCCTGGGCGGTGGCGCTATCGGCCGCGAAGGGCCGACGCTGCAGATCGCGGGTTCAGTATTCGTTCAGATTCGCCGCATCGTCCCCAAATCCTGGGGACAACCGAGCATAGGCTCCATGATACTCGCCGGCGGCGGGGCCGGACTCGCGGCGGCCTTCAATACTCCGCTGGGCGGGATCGTGTACGTTATCGAGGAGCTTTCGAAGGACCATCTCTCGAAGTTCCGCACCGCGCTTTTGCAATCGGTGATCATCGCGGGTCTGGTGGCCCAGCTCTTCCTGGGCTCGTACCTGTATTTAGGCTACCCCGCGTTCGGCTCCATCGATCAGCATGCGGTCCTGGGCGCCTTCGCGGTCGGATTATCGGTCGGGATCGCCGGGGCGCTGTTTGGTTCGGGCCTGAAGTGGGTCGTCATCCTCCGCGAACGTTTCAGCAAGACCTGGATGAAGGTCGCGAGCGCGGCGGCGAGCGGTTTGCTGATGGCCGCGTTGATCCTCCTCTGCGGGAATTCCAGCCTCGGTTCGGGCAAAGACCAGATCATGGAATTGCTCTTCCGGCATGAGGCCATGGGCCTCGCCACCGGCTTCAGCCGCTTCGTCGGCCCTATTATCACCTATGCGCAAGGCGGGGCGGGCGGCATCTTCGCGCCTTGCCTCTCCTCGGGCGCTATCCTCGCTTCTTACTTCAAGACCCTGATCCCGATCTCGACCCCGCTTTTAGCGGTCCTGGGAATGGTGGCTTTCCTCGCCGCCGTCACTCACACGCCCTTCACCAGCTTCGTGCTGGTCCTGGAGATGACGAACGGCAACGCCGCCCTCTTCCCGATGATGGTCGCGGGCTCGCTCGCCTATGCCGTGAGCAAGATGATCTCCCCGCATTCGTTCTACGAGTTCGTACAACACCGGCAGCTCGCGGCTCTGGAAGCCCAGCTTTCACCGCATGTGGATGCGGATTTGATCGATCGGGATTGATATCCGAGGAATGGTTTATGATTCAGATTCGCCAAGCGACGCCGGCCGATGCCGCGGAGATCGCCAGCATCCATATCCATTCCTGGCGCGAAGCTTATCGCGGCCTCTTACCCGAGACCTTTCTCGCCAGCCTGCCTCTGCATTTCCGTGCCCGTTTGAGGCTCTGGAATACCGTGACGCAGAGCTCAAGCATCACCCTCGTCGCTGAACATCCAGAATACGGAATCGTCGGTTTCATCAATGGCGAGAAGGGGCGGGATGAAGCCTACCAAGATCAGGCCGAGATCTGCGCGGTCTATCTTCTCGAAGCCTTTCATCGGCAGAAAATCGGTTATCGGCTGTTAAAGGCCATATTCGAGGAGCTTTCCCAAAGGGGTTTCGGCACCTGCTATCTCTGGGTTTTGAAAGGTAATCCTACGATAGCTTTCTATGAAAGATGCGGCGCGCGTTATACGGGCGACCTCAAAGATGATGCGATCGGCGGGATGAGAGTCCAGGAGCTTCGTTATATGTGGGATACGCTTCGATTGTAAGCTGCGTGCGCTCCAAAAGAAAAAGGCGCCCCAGTGGAGCGCCTCCCCATGCCGCGTTCGAAGAACGCGAAACATTACTTAGCTGGTTTGTCTTTTTTAACTTCTTTTTTGCCGTGAGCGTCGGCAGCAGCGGCTTTGTACTCGTCGAGAGAGAGTTTGCCGTCGCCGTTCTTGTCGAGAGTCGAGAACTTGGCAGCGAGTTCTGCGTCGCCAGCCGCTTCTTCAGAAGTGACTTGGCCGTCGCCGTCTTTGTCAAGAGTCTTGAACTTGTCTTCCGCTTTCGCACCGGCGAAAGCAACAGAAGAAACGAGAGCGGCAGCAACGATAAGCTTTTTCATAAGAACCTCCGAAAAAGAAAAGTCCCATTCAAAAAAACCAACTTGAATGGGTTTTCGATTTTTAACACACGTTGAAATCACTCGCTAGCCTTTTGTGATTTAAACATACCGGCGTTGAGCTTGTGACGAGCCATGAGCTTGTAGAAATCCGTGCGATTCCGCTTCGCGGCGCGCGCGGCCTTGCTTACGTTGCCGTGCGTCATCTTCAGGGTTTCCACGAGATAATCCTTCTCGAACTGATTCTTCGCCTCAGCGAGCGAAGGCACTTCAACATCTTCCTGCCCTATGCACCAGCGCGCATGGGCTGAGGAGATGATGGGGCTCGGCGAGAGGATCACCATCTTCTCCACGGCGTTATACAGCTGGCGGATATTCCCCGGCCAGTCGGCGGCGGTGAGCTCTTCGAGAGCTCCGCCCGCAAACGCCCGCACGGTCGGCTTCTGCCGGCTGGCTATGCGCATGAGGAAGAGCTCGGCGAGCAGCGGGATGTCCTCGCGCCGCTCGCGGAGCGACGGCAGATGGAAATTGATCACGTTCAGGCGGTAGTAGAGATCCTCACGGAAATTCTTCAGCGCGATGGCTTCCGACATATCGTGGTGCGTGGCGGAGATGATGCGGACGTCGATCGGAACGGAGGACGTGCTCCCGACCGGGCGCACGCGTTTCTCCTCGAGCACGCGCAGCAGCTTCACCTGCAGCGGCAGCGGCATGTCGCCGATCTCGTCGAGGAAGAGCGTGCCGCCTTCCGCCGTCTGGAAGAGGCCCGGATGGTCCTTGTTCGCGCCCGTGAACGAGCCGCGCACGTGGCCGAAGAGCTCGGATTCCAGGAGTTCGGCTGGGATAGCGCCGCAGTTGATGGCCACGAAAGGCCCCTCGCGGCGACTGCTCGCTTTATGGATGGCGCGCGCGAAGAGCTCTTTGCCCGTTCCGCTTTCACCGGTGATCAGGACGCTCGCGTCGGAGGGCGCGACCACGCGGAGCTGCTCGAGAAGATCGATCATCTTCGCATTGCGCGTGACCATCGCGAAGTCGTCGTTTTCATCGAACGGCTCCAGCAAACGTCCCTTCTGCTCCAGGGCGCGGTGGATGATGTCGATGAGCTGCTGCCGGTCGATAGGCTTCGGCAAGAACGAGAACACGCCCTGCTGCGTCGCCGTCACCGCATCCGAAATCGTGCCGTGCGCCGTCATCAGAATCACCGGCAGGAAAGGCATCATGCGGTTTACACGGCCGTAGAGCTCCAGGCCGTCCATGGTATCCATGCGAAGGTCGCTCAGGAGAATGTCGGGTTTGAAGGCTTCGATCTTGTCGAGGCACTCCTGGCCGTTATTAACAGCCAAGACGGAGAAACCTTCCGCAGTCAAACGCATGGAAAGAAGTGTCAAAAAACCCTGATCGTCATCAACGAGGAGAATTTTTGCGGATTCTTGCATGAGCGGGTCCTATGGTGTGTTGTCGGAATACCCAGTCTACCCTGACGAAGATGAGTCAGAAATAAACTCCAGACAGTCTTTTCCTAGACTTCTGCCGACATATTACAAGGTTTGTGCCAGAGGCTGTTGATTCGGATATTCAAAGCCCACGTGGCTTGGTTTCGCGGGTGCTCAAATCCTTTTCGATGTCGGATAAGGCCTTGAGTTTGTGCTCTAATTCACCCTTTTGCCGCTTCTCAAAGGCGAGATCTTTTTCCATATTCAAGATGTCGGAAAGGAGATTGCTTACCAAGTGCACGCTCGAACGACATCCTTCATCCAGATTCTTTCTGTTGCTGAGTGGCGACAGCAGGTCGAAAGCTCTCTGATAATTCCTGTTACGCATATGATAAATGCCCGCCACGATCACCGGGCGGACATCATCCGATCTGTCGCTCGGCTGTCTTTGCCAGCGGTCGTTCTCCGCCTTCAATTCCCTGAGGCTCAGATTATCGACCTCATCGAGAAAGACCGAACAGGTTTGAGAATGAAGCAGAGTCATGGGCGCTGCGGGCTTCGGCTGAGTGGCCATTTCCCATGAATCATGACGGCATGCCATCAGACTGAGACTCGCTGCAATTGTCAGGGCGATCCGCATTCACCAATCCTGTTGCTTCTAGGCGACAGCATTTTATTAAAGAAACAAAAATCACACGATACCCGGCGTTTGCTCTGTCTCTGTTTTGCGACTTTCGCCTTAGGTCCGGGCCTCTAAGCTGCCACGTCTCGATTCTTGTGGCAAGAAGACCTCGAACCAGGCGCCTTTTTCGGATTCAAGGATATTCAACACGCCCTTATGGGACTCAACGCACTCCCGCGCAACCGAGAGGCCAAGCCCCGTACCTTTGATCGGGCCTGTGCGCAACGCCGTCCCCTGGTAAAAGGGCAGAAACACCTTGTCGCGCTCTTCCTTCGGTATACCCGGTCCTTCATCACCGACCAGCAAAGTCACGCCGCGCTCCGAACCCTGCCACTGCACCGTGATCTTGCCGTGCTCCGGCGAGAAGTGCACCGCGTTCGACAGGAGGTTGTCCATCGCCGCCGAGATCACGGCCCGATCGATCTTCACGTCGATCGGCTGGCCCAGGGTTTCGAACTGGAGATCCTTGCGCTGCGCCGTGAGCAGATACGGCCGAATAAGGGCCTCGATCAACTCTTTAAGAGAGACCATTTCCTTTTTGAGGCTTTTGTC
>JASLCY010000376.1 GCA_030151925.1 Oligoflexus sp. | reverse complement strand
TGCCGATGGGCGCGGGCATGGTCCTGTTCAAGGACCACAAATCGCTGTCGCTCGTCGCGCACTATGCCGAGTACATCATCCGCAAGGGTTCTCGCGACCTCGGGCGCATGACGCTCGAGGGCTCGCGCCCGGGCATGGCGATGCTCGTGCATTCGGGGCTCAGGATCATCGGCCGCACCGGCTACGAGATGCTCATCGACATGGGCATCGAGAAGGCGAAGCGTTTTGCCGAGATGATCAAGGCGACCGAGGATTTCGAACTGATCAGCGAGCCGGAATTGAACCTGCTCACATATCGCTTCGTGCCGCCGGACGTGCGGAAGTTCCTGAAGGTCTGCTCGGCGGAAGACCTCCTGAACGTCAACAACCACATCAACCGCCTGACGATCACGATCCAGAAAGAGCAGCGCGACCGCGGCACGAGCTTCGTCTCGCGGACCGCGCTCGAGCCCGCGGCCCATCGCGGCCAGCTGATCAACGTGTTCCGCGTGGTACTGGCGAACCCGCTCACGCAGGAATCGCATCTGGTGGACATCCTGAACGAGCAGAGGGACATCGCTCGTCGGTTGTTATCGGGTGAGCTGGCCCTGGATAGCGGCGAGGGCTGATCACCCCTTGGGAATAGCCCCGAGATGCGTGATATACCAGTGCGGGCCCCAGTTGATGATCGCCCTGACCTCGACCGTTTCATGCTGGCCCTTGGCGTTTTTGACGAGAACCTTGTTCTTGTAGCAGGACCAGTAAGGCAGCGCGTTCGCCTCCGTCCCCTTCTCTTTCCATTTGCAGCCGCCGCGCTTGAAACCGTCGACGGTCCAGGGCGCGCCCTCCTTCAATCGGGAGCGCTCCTTCGTCACATCGTTATGGAACCATTTGATGAGCTGCTTGAAGTAGGCGGCGGGATCGGCGATGCCCTTCACCTGATTGAAGGCGTCGGCCGAAAAAAAGAGGCTATCGATCGCGGCGTCATCGCCTTCGCCGTTCAGGACCTTGACCAGGGCCTCGGCATCGTAGGATCCGAGGCTTTCGAGTGCGGGTTTATTCTGATTTTCCGCGGGAATATCGGCAGCGGCGGCCATGGCATTCTCCTTTATGGGATCATGCCAACCAGTGTATCACATCCCGTTCTTCGTCGAGATCATTCTCGTCGTCGCCGCCCTGGTCGGGGTTGGCCTGGGAGACGATCTCCATGGGATGAGGGATCGCCGAGCCTTCGGGTTTCGGTTCTTCGATCGAGAGTTTCTGGATGCGCTTCACGCCGCGCTTATCGAGCACGAGGCGATAGTATTCGAATTCGCTCTTCTGCTCTTCCGCCACCAGGGTCGTGATGTGCAGGATCAGGTCGAGGTAATAGACCTTCGGCACCTGGCGGACCGTGGCGCCGAGGCGGCTCGTCGAGACCGCGATCTCTTCGAACGGGAGATCGAGCGGCGCGATGAAGCTCGTGACGTTCAGGCGGAAGAAGGTGTAGAGCGCGCGGATCTTGCGTTTCAGCTCCTGGATCTTCTCGCCGTCGAGGCCGATGCGCTTGCGATAATGGATCACCGTGAGGGACTCGGCGTTGAGGCGCTCGGGAGCCATCTTCTCGATGATGCCCTGGACCTTCTCGGGCAGGTCCTCGACCTCGACGAACTCGACCTTCTCCTCGTGGAAGCCGATCTCGAGCGCTTTGCTCGCGTCCCCCGACGGGCGGTAGACGATCTTGCTGCTGCTATCCGGGAGGTCGCGGAACATGCTGCCTTTGAAATACGTGCGGCCGAGCTCCTTGATGCGGTCCTTCAGGATGTAGGCGAAGGTCAGCGCCGTGATCACGATAAAGGTGGAGAAACCCCACTGCCCGACCGAAGCGCCTCGGGCGCTGCTGCCGCTCGTGAAACCGAGGAGGAGGTTCGCCAGCGCGGCCCAGAAACCGGCAACTCCGGCCGCGACCATCGCCCCCGCCTGCCGCTGGAGCTTGAAGAGCGACTTGGTGCGCGTGTTGAGATAAAGCGCCGACCAGACCTGACGCTTCAGGAAGCCGCGACGGTGCAGATAAGCCTCGAGCGCGAGTTCGTCGCTCTTATCATCGATCCAAAGATAGGCGTTCTGACCGCTGTAGATACGCAGCGCCCTGAGGCGCGCGCGGACGATGCCGCGCCACTCGCGAGTCTGCGCGCTGGTGTGCATGTCGAGCGATTTCTGCGCCTTGAGGAGGAAATCGTGGATGTTGTTGACCACATACTCATCGACCTCGCGCAGCTCGCGTTTGATCGTGGGCAGCACGACCTCGGCCTCCTGAAGGACCTTCTGCCACTCGAGGAAGATCACGTTCACCTTCTGGAAGCTCTCTTCGATCAGCTTCGCCATCCGGTTCGTGCTACTGCCGTCTTCCTCGAAACGGGCGAGGCCGGTGACGATCTTGCGGCTCTTGCGCGTGATGAAGGTGTAGAACGAGCACGCGAAGATCTGCGCCTCCTGGATGATGAAGGTGCGCTCTTCGGGGCTGTCGATGCCGTGGCTGATATGCTCGCGGATCTTGAGCAGCGGCGAACGATCGGGATCGTCCACGTAGCCCATGATCTCCTTGAACGTGAGTTTCGGGATGCGGAAGTTGAGGAACGACTTCAGGTCGCGATAAAAGTATTCGAGCGGATAGGTCGAAGGCGAGACCTTCATCTGCTGCGGGAAGAGGAAGTAGGATTCGATCGAGTAGGACGCAGGATAGGCAACTTTTTCATCCTCGCCCTTCACCACCATGCGATACTGGAACGAGGCCTCGATCTGCGTCGGCTCAAGTATTCGTAGATCGGTTTTTACCAATCTCTTTAGCGGAATAAAACCCTTCGCCATCCAGCAGTCTCCTCGTCCAACTTCCATTATAGCACGTTCCCGCAAAAGCCTATATAACATGTCCTTCGTTTCAAAGAACCTTTGCCAAGGACATCTGCCATGTTGCGAAAGTCTTACGTACTGCCCTCGAGCCTGCTGCTCGCGGCCCTCGCCTCGCCGCTCCTGGG
>JASLCY010000576.1 GCA_030151925.1 Oligoflexus sp. | reverse complement strand
CGGCGAGCGGGATATACACATCGAGGTTGCGCTGCAGGCCGGTCTTCACCGCCCAATAAAGAGTGCCGATGATCGCCGCCGAGCCGCCCATATCCTTCTTCATAAGGCGCATGCTCGCCGCGTCCTTGATATCGAGGCCGCCGGAATCGAAGGTTATGCCTTTGCCGACCAGCGCGAGCGGTTGGTCCTTGGCGCCCTCGGGACGATAGCGGATATGGAGCAGACGGGGTTTATGCGCGGAGCCGCCGCCGACCGCGAGGTGGAGGTTCATGCCCTCGGCCTTCAGCTTGTCTTCGTCCCAGATCGTGGTCTGGACGTCCGCGTGGCCTTCGAAGAGCTTCGCCGCCTGCACCGCGTACGATTTCGGATAGCAGACGTTCGGCGGCGTGTTCACGAGGTGGCGCGCGATGTTCACGCCGGTCGCGAGATGCGTCGCCTCCTCGACGATTTTTTTATCGACGTCGAGGACGAGCTGCGGAAGGTTGAGGTTGATGCCCTGGACCAGCGACCGGTAAGCGTAGGCCGCCAGCTCGAGGCCGACGAGGCCGCCGCGGATCTCCTCGGGCAGCGCGTTCACGAAACGGATCTTCACCTTGCTCGACTTCAGGCGGCGGAGTTCGGTCACCGAGCGTCCGAGCAGATCGCGCGCGAGGCCGTAGGGGCTCGGCGCGAGGAGGCCGCCGTCGCGTTTCTGCCCTTCCGTCAGGGGACGGGGGCGCATGAGGATGATAGGACCGTTTTTACCGGCGAGGGAGAAGAGATCGCCCTCGTCGAAGTTCACGAGTTTGCTTTGCCAGGGCAAGAGCTGGTCGTTGAGGGTTTGGAGCACGAGAGGCGCATCGCTCTGCGCGCCGCAGAATATCACCTGAGTGTCGGTCTCGACCGTATCGAAGCTGGCGAAAGCCAACCAAGGTTGGATGGTCCAACCGAAAAGATGGGATGAAAAGTGTTTCGCGTTTTGGGTCATGTGGGGGAGCCTCGTTGCTATACAGCGACTACAATTCGAAGTTTGCTTAGGGTAGCAGCTTCAAGGCTCTTTAGTAAGTCCTGCTCGAGGAAAGAGGAAGGTCAGATAGTCTCAGATCGACCGCCGCAGGGCGGGTTCCGGGCGACGTCTTTATGTCAGGTTATAAATCGCTGATATCACTGCTTATATACAACCAGCGTTCAAGTCCGTACAATGCTCATGGAAAGTAATGGACTTTTTGTACTGCGCCCTTATATTGGCGAGTCTTTACACATCTATCCCCGCGCGCGGCAGGAGGAATATATGCCAAAAGTAAATATCAAAACCGATAAACTCACGCTCGACGTCAAAGACGGTTACGCTTTGATCGACATGTGCGAGGATCATGACACCTCTATCCTCTTCGGCTGCCGCGACGGCGCCTGCGGCGCTTGCATGGTGCGCGTGCTCGAAGGCGCGGAGAACCTGAGCCCGATGCAGGACGACGAACGCGACTTCCTCGAGACCATGGCCGCCGAACCCAACGAACGCCTCGCCTGCCAATGCAAGGTCTACGGCGACGTCACGCTCGAAGTGTCCGAATAAAACCCGCAGGAGAACCCATGGCGCCCTTCGCTTCCCTCGCCAAACGCAAAGCCCGGGCGAAGGAGATTCTCAGGCTTCTCCAAGCCGCCAATCCCGATCCCCGCTGCGAACTCATCTATCACACGCCCTATCAGCTGCTCGTCTCGGTGGTGCTTTCCGCGCAGACCACCGACAAGAGCGTGAACAAGGTCATGGGGCCGCTCTATGAGAAGAGCTTCACGCCCCAGACCGTGAAGAAGCTCGGGGCGGACGGATTGCTCGAGAAAATAAGGTCGATCGGCCTCGCGCCCACCAAGTCGAAGAACGTCGCGAGGCTCACCGATATCCTGCTCGAGAAATACCGGGGCGAGGTCCCGAGCACGCGCGAGGAGCTGGAGGCGCTGCCCGGCGTCGGCCGCAAGACGGCGAACGTCATCCTCGGCGAGATCTTCCGCGAGCCGACGCTCGCGGTCGACACGCACGTGTTCCGGGTTACGAACAGGCTCGGCCTGCAGAAGGAGAGCACTCCCGAGAAAGCGGAGCTCGAGCTGCTGAAGGTCGTCGATCCCGCTGATCTTCCCGCGGGCCACCATCACTTCATCCTGCTCGGGCGTTACACCTGCAAGGCCGCGAAGCCCGCCTGCGGCGAATGCGTGCTGAACCAGATTTGCCCCAGCGCGTTCACCTTTGAAAAACCGAAGAAAAAGAAGGCCTGACCAAACGAGGCCCAGGGCCGCGTGGCCAGCGCGCATGAGCGCGGCCTTGTGCACGAATGCGGCCCGTGTGCACGAATGCGGCCCGTGTGCACGAACACGGCCTGCTAGAGGAGCGTCCAAGGGCCCTTCGGCTGCGTGAGGACGTTCACGCCGAGGCTCCTCAGGTCGGCGAGGAGCGCCGGCAGGCAGAGGCCGATGATCGTGCTGACGTCGCCTTCGACTTTGGTGAAGAGGTTCATGCCGCGGTTCTCGTATTGATAGCAGCCCGCGCAGCCTTCCCATTCCCGGGTGTCGAGATACGCGTCGATCTCCCTCTCGGTCAGCGGACGCATGAACATGCGCGCGCTCTCCACGCGTGTTTCCAGGATCTTGGGGCCCATCGGCGTATAGAGGACCAGGGAATGCGCGCTGCGCAGGACGTGTTCGTGGCCGGCGAAGGTCTTGAGGCGCTCCTTGGCCTCCTCGCGCGTCTTGGCTTTGCCATAGGCGAAACCGTGGAAATCGAGCACCTGATCCGCCGCAATAGCGAGAAAGGCGTCGTTTTGGAAGTCGAGCGACAGCCCCTTGGCCTCGCAGCGGGCGATCGCGAGTTCGGTCGGGGTTTCCGCGTTTATAAGCTCTTCGTTGACCGTCGGTGCTTCCGCGCGATGCTCGATGCCCACCTGATTCAGCAAAGCCCGTCTGTAACTCGATGTCGACGCCAGAACCAGATGATTGATCTTCACGGAAAGCTCCTATAAAATGCGTCGGTCTCTATGCCGCCAGTACGACGTAAAGTGAAGCCTATGGAAAGCAACGATTCGACGTCTTTTTATATTCCAGAAGAGTTCTTGCCACTAGCGGAAGATCCGAATTCCGTGACGTCGCGCACGGCCGCGCGTTTCGGTGTGGATGCCCGTTCCTTCATCAACTGGCGCTGGCACATGAAGCATCAGATCGTGGAGGCCGAGCAGGCCCAAGCGGTGCTCACTCTAAGGGAGCAGGAAGCGCAGGGCTTCGAACGCCTGAAGCAACTCTTCAACGCCGGCATCACGCCCTACTACATGGGTCTGATGACGGAACGCCTCGGGGACGAGGATTGCCCGATCCGCCTCCAAGCCCTGCCGCGCATCGATGAGCTGAAGGACAGCCTCGGCGTCGCCGATCCTCTCACCGAGGTCGCGCATTCTCCGGTTCGCGAAGTCGTCCAGGTCTATCCGGATCGCGTGGCTTTCTGCGTCGCCCAGCTTTGCCCCGTCTATTGCCGCTACTGCTTCCGCAAGAGGCGCGATGACGAGGTCGGCCTGCACTTCAACCGTTCCATCATCGACAAGGGCGTGGCTTACATCGCGGCGAACCCGGCGATACGCGACGTGCTGATCACCGGCGGCGATTCGTTCATCGCTTCGGATGCCGCGATCGAGGGGCTCCTGCAGCGCATCCGCGAGATCCCGCACGTCGAGATCATCCGTTTCGGGACGCGGACGCCCGTGACCCTCCCCTATCGCGTGACCGATCGCCTGGCGAAGATCCTCGCGAAGTACCATCCCGTTTACGTGAACACGCATTTCAACTGCGCGGAGGAGATCACTCCGGAGGCGGCGCAGGCCGTGGCGAACCTGGTGAACAACGGCATTCCCGTCGGCAACCAGGCCGTGCTGCTGAAGGGCGTGAACGACAGCCCCGAGCGGATGATGGCGCTCTGCCGTTCGCTCCTGAAGGTCCGCGCGAAGCCCTATTACGTGTTCCATCCGCATTCGGTGGAAGGCACCGAGCACCTGCGCGTCTCCGTGCGCCGCGGCCTCGAGGTGATGAGCTCGCTGCGCGGCAACATCACCGGCATGGGCATCCCGAGCTATATCCTCGACACGCCTTCCGGCAAGATCCCTCTCCAGCAGAACTATATGCTCGGTTTCGAAGGCGATGACCTGATCCTGAAGACGATACGCGGCGAGATCTGGCGCGAGCGGGACGTCTTGAACTGAACGGCCCCTTTATCGAGGAAGCTAGCTGCCGGCAGGCACGGTTACGCCATCGCAATAACCGGCCGGCAGGCCGAGATCCTCGCCCGAATCCTTCTGGATCCAGCAGATATTCGCATCCATGCGGCCGTAGATTCCGCCGGTGCCGCAGGCGCCGCCGCGCGAGGTCACACCATAAACGCGCCACTGGCCGTTCGCGAGCTGGCCGTAAACCGGTCCTCCGCTATCACCCTGGCACGTGTCGATGCCGTTGCCGCCGATCGAGAGCTCATTGTCGCCGACCGCGGTAATCGTCGTGTCGGCCTCATACTTCTTGCCGAGGCCTCCATCGTCGCGGCTGCCGTATCCGACCAGATGCGCGGCTTTACCGACCTGGAGAAGCTCGGCGACCTCGTCCTTGTCGGTTAGCACGGGCACGTAGGCCTCGGCCGGGAGATCGAGCGGCTTCTCCAGCAGGACGTAAGAGATATCGTTGTTCGATTCCTGGCTCGACTCGTCGTAGAGCGGGGATGGGACGACCTTCGCGGCTTTGTACTGGCCTTTCATCAGACCGAAGATCGCGCCGTCGCCGACGTAGACGTAGGTCGAGCCGATCGCCGCGTGCGCGCAGTGGCCTGCAGTGATCACGATCCTAGGCGTGATCGCGGTCCCGCTGCAGTGCATGCCGATGAAGCTGGTGAGGGCGACGGTGCCCATCCATTCTCCGGTCGGGACCTTGGTCCCGCCGTAGATCTTCTCTTCGCTGGAGTCGGGGCGCGCCTTACCGCAGCCGATGAGGAGGAGCAAGCCGAGCGCACCGAAGCCGAGTCGATTCCTTAGAGCCATCGCGTAGTTCTCCATAGGGCAGAAAAAAATTTCTTTGAGAGCTGATATGAGGCGAGTGTACTTTGGGTCTTCTCATGTTGGAACTGCGAAAATTACTTATACAGCGGCAATAGTGCCGGCCATTCGTGAATTTTCACAACGACCCTTGACGAACGAACAAGCGATCTTAATTTGGTGATGTAGAAGACAACTGCAACAATCCTCCCCAAATCTTCCAAAAATCCTGTCTTAAACCTCATATACGGCCAAGATCTCACAACAGAGATTTTGGCCCCGTCACTTCTTTCGCGAATCCATAATTTTACTGAGCTATCGAAGACTTAGTCGCTCCGGCAAACGATTTACCTTTTCGATCGCAGGCCGATTTCATTTATAAAAGACCAGCATGCGTCGCGGCTTCGCGCTCGTCTCATGAGGATTTTCTAAGAACGAACCATTTCAAGAGGGCGGCATGGAAACGGAAAGCTTTTGGAGTGAACTGGGCGGCCGGATGAAAAACGCCCTCGAGGATGCCGAGCGCATCGGTAAACGCGACCTGGGACTGCTCGGCAATATCCCGAGCGTCCTCTCCTTCCTCAAGGATATGAGCCAGGAGGACCTGCTCCTGCTCCTCGACCAGGCGCGGAAGATCAAGAAGAGGAAACACCCGGTGAAGCCGCCGATCAACGGCGACTTCTACCAGATGCGGGACCTGCTGCCCGAGGCCGATAAGATCCTGCTCGATAAAGTGCGCGACTTCATGCTCAAGGAGATCGAGCCGATCGCGACCGAGTACTGGATGCGCGGAGAGTTCCCCTTCCAGATCATCCCGAAGATGAAGGAGCTCGGCATCATCGGCCTGACCTTGCCGAAGAGCCTCGGCGGGCAGGAGCGCTCGAACCTGCTCGAGGGCATGATAGGCGAGGAGATCGCGCGCGTCGACGTCTCGACCTGCACCTTCTTCGGGGTGCATGCGGGCCTGGCCTTGAATTCGATCTACCTGTGCGGTTCGGAGGAGCAGAAGAAGTTCTTCATCCCGCCGATGATCAAGATGGATAAGATCGGGGCCTTTGCCTTGACCGAACCGGACGTCGGGTCGGCGGCTTCGATGGGCCTGAAGGCGACGTGCAAACGCGAGGGCGACAGCTGGGTCATCAACGGCCAGAAGAAGTGGATCGGCAACGCGACCTTCGCGGATTGGATCGTCGTCTGGGCGAAGGACGAGGACGATCACCAGGTGAAGGGTTTTATCGTCGATCGCGAGACGCAGGGGATGGTGACGGAGAAGATCGAAGATAAGATGTCGCTCAGGATCGTGCAGAACGCGCTCATTACGATGACGGACGTGCGGGTGCCCGAGGCGCGCCGCCTGCAGAACGCGAATTCGTTCCGCGACACCGCCAAGGTCCTGAAGATGACCCGCGCGGGCGTCGCCTGGCAGGCCGTGGGCTGCGCGCGCGGGGCCTATGAGCACACGCTCGCCTACATGCTGGACAGGCAGCAGTTCGGGCGGTCGATCGCCAGCTTCCAGATCTCGCAGGACATGCTCGCGCAGATGCTCTCGCAGCTCACCGCGATGCAGACCATGGTCGCGCGGCTGAGCCAGCTCCTCGACGGAGGCGTGATGAGCGACGAGCAGGCTTCCCTGGCCAAGGTCTTCTGCACCGTCGGCTGCCGCTCGATCACGAGCATGACGCGGGAGCTGATGGGCGCGAACGGGATCCTGGTGTCGAACAAGGTCGCGCGTTTCCTCGGCGATTCCGAGGCGCTTTATTCCTACGAAGGGACCAAGCAGATCAACAGCCTGGTCGTCGGCCGGGCGATTACGGGGCTCAGCGCTTTCGTTTGACGGTACCTATGGAAAAGCCCCGCTCGGGGCTTTTATTTTTCGGAGATTCGAATCGAATGAGACGCTCTATCGCCAAGGCGGCGGTTGCGGTATTCGCCATCGTTCTTTGCGTGGGTCTGGCCCACGTGTCGAGAGAGAAGAAAAGCGAAGGGCCGAAGACGGAGATCGCGGAGCCTCGAGCAGCCCAAGCGAATAAGCAGCCGGTCGAGGTCGCTTCAAAGCCCGAGCCTCGCTTCAGGCCGAGTTTAGCCAGAAAATCGCAAAGGCGGCGTCCTTTTGCGATTTTCTGGCTAAACTCGGCCTGAAGCGAG
>JASLCY010000248.1 GCA_030151925.1 Oligoflexus sp. | reverse complement strand
CTGAAAATGAAGGTCGGTATCCAGGGCCTCGAAGCTTCCTACAGCGATGCCGCCGCGAGCCGGGTCTTTCCGGGAGCCGAAAAGCTCTATGGGGAGAGTTTCGTGGAGATCTTCGCGGCTCTGGCGGCGGGGACGATCGATAAGGCCTTCCTGCCGTTCGAGAACTCGACGGCGGGTTTCATCACCGAGAATTACCAGCATCTCTATGCTTCGGGTTTCCAGGTCGCCGGCGAAACGATCCATCGCATCGAGCATTGCCTGCTCGGCGCGAGGGGTTCGAAGATCGCGGATATCGAAGTCGTCTGGTCGCATCCGCAGGGCCTCTTGCAGTGCTCGGAATTCATCGCCTCCCGCGGCCTGCGCGGCGAGAGTTATTTCGATACCGCGGGCGCGGCTCGCGACAAGGCGCAAAAGCGCGGCCAGGCGGCGATCGCCAGCGAGCGGGCCGCGGACGAGTTCGGGCTCGAGGTCCTGGAGCGCAATATCGCGAACAGTCCCGACAACTACACCCGCTTCTTCACCCTGGTCAAAGAGAAGAGGGCCGCGGAGCGCCTGCTCGTGGCCTGCGAACCGCCGGCGCTCACCAGCTTGTTGAGCGATCTCGCGTCCCAGGCGATTCGTTTGATCTACGTCTTGCCGATGAAGGTCGCCGGCAGCGTCTGGGGGCATCGTTACGCGGTCGAGCTCGAAGCGAGGCTCGATTATTCCGCGACTTGGGCCAACCTCAAGGCCAGGCATCGCGATATCGTTATCATGGGCTCATTCAAAGGGCAGCGTTGAGCGCCTTTTTTTAGGAATTAGGACGGATGGAAATAATGCAAAGTCACTTGCGCAAGACATTGGTCGCCGGGCTCCTCGCCCTGGCTTCGCTCGGAACGGCCTGCACGCATTTCGGTGGGGAGAAGGATAACGCCGTGAAAGACTCCCATGAGGGCATGCCCCAGCCTCAGGTCTGGTTCAAAGGCAACGTCGAGGAGGCCTTTAAGAAGGCCGAGCAGGAGAAGAAACTCGTATTCCTCTATTGGGGCGCGATCTGGTGCCCGCCTTGCAACGAGCTCAAAGCGCAGGTCTTCACCAAACCCAAGTTCGCCGAGATCATGAAGAACTTCATCCCGGTCTACCTCGACGGCGACACCGACGTCGCTCAGGTCTGGGGCGAGAAGTTCCAGGCCTCGGGTTATCCGACCGTCCTCGTCTTCGACAGCTCGAAGAAGGAGATCTATCGCCTGAACGCGGTGGTGACGATCGACGAATTCGCCGAGACGATGCAGGCCCTGCTCGCTTCTTCGAACACCTTCGAGCGCTCGGCTACGGCCGTGAGCGAGAGCCGGGCCACGCGCCGCGATCTCCAGCTCCTCGCTTATTCGGACTGGTCGCAGCTCCCGGAAGACCAATTCCCGGTCTCCCGCCGCATCAACCTGCTCGATCAGGCTTTCTCGAGCACGGACAATTCGGTTGAGAAAGCCGTCTTCGGCAGCAACTGGCTCACGCAGGTCGTCGACGCCAAGGAGCATCTGAGCGACAAACAGCTCGATAAGATCTGGGCCGCGATCTTCGAAGACGGCGACACGATCTGGGCCGCGCGTGAATTCATCAAGTACGGCGTGGGCGATACCTTCGCCTGGCTCGGCTGGAAACCCGACGAGCAGCGTTACATCTACCTCAAGCAGCAATGGCTGAAGGCGGCTTCGCAGATAGAGGTGAATCCGGCCGCTTCGGTCGGCACGAGGCTGCTCAGCGTGAACCCCGAGATCGATTTCTTCAAATACGAGCACCCGAAGGACAAGGCGCCGCAATCGCTGCGGAAGAAGGTCGAGCTCGCGGCCCGTCACGCCGATGAGGATTCAAAATCGGAATATGAGCGTCACGCCGTGATCTCCGATGCCGCTTATCTTCTGCGTCAGGTGGATTCCTTCGACCTGGCGAGGAAGATGCTCGAGGATGAACTCAAGAAGACCAATACGCCCTGGTATTACCAAAGTTCGCTGTCGGCGCTCGAAGGGGATCTCGGGCACACCGAAGCGGCCAGGAAATGGTCCGCGGAAGCGCGTAAGAGCGTGAAGGGCCGGGCCAGCAAAGTCCAGTGGATCACCTCGGATCTCCTCCTCAACGCCAAGGACGGTAAAAACAGCATCTACGTTTCCGAGATCACTCAGGATTTCTACTCAGAGGCGCTGGGCCTCCGGGACGGCTTCTCGGGACGGAACTGGACTCGGGCGAAAAAAGTCCAAGAGGCGCTGATGCCTTATAAAGCGGATCCCGCTTTCCAAAAAACGTTTGCCAAATACGCCCCGCTTTGTGAGAAGCAAGTAGGGGATAGCAAAAGCCATTGTCAGGAGCACTTTGCGGCTCTGCGTTGAGGAATAGCCATGAAATGTCTCGTCATCGGTGGTGCAGGTTATATCGGTTCGCATTTCGTGCGCGAAGCCTTGCGGCAGGGGCACGGCTGCACGGTCTACGACAACCTCTCGCGGGGCTTCAAGGCCGCCGTGCCTCCGTCGGCGCCTTTCGTGAAGGCCGACCTTCTCGATGCCGAGACCTTGACGAAGGTGCTCGCGGAAGGGAGCTTCGACGCGATCTTCCACTTCGCGGCGCTGGCCCTCGTCGGCGAATCCGTCTCGCAGCCCGAGCTCTATTACGAAAACAACGTCGAGGGCGTGCGTGTGCTCCTCGAAACGATGCGTAAGCTGAAGAGCGGGGCCTCCCTGATCTTCTCCTCGACTTGCGCCGTCTTCGGAACGCCGACGAAGCTGCCCATCAGCGAGGACGATCCCAAGAAACCCGTCTCGCCCTACGGCAAATCCAAGCTCGTCGATGAATGGATGATAGAGGATTACTGCCGGGCCCACGGGCTCAAGGGGATGGCGCTGCGTTATTTCAATGCCTGCGGCGCGGATCAGGACGGCGGCATCGGGGAAGCCCACGATCCCGAGACCCATCTGATCCCCAATATCCTGCGGGCCGCCCTCGCCGGCGAAACCCTCACGATCTTCGGCGACGACTTCGAGACCGAAGACGGAACCTGCGTCCGTGATTACATCCACGTCACGGATCTGGCCGATTCCCATATCAAGGCCGCGCTCTACATGCAGAAACAGAAGGCGCCGTTCTTCGACGCGATCCATCTCGGGACCGGGCACGGTTATTCCAACCTCGAGATCGTCCGGGCCGCGGAAAAGGTCCTGGACCGTCCCGTCGCCCGGAAGGTCGGTCCGAGGCGCGCGGGAGATCCCGCCGGCCTCTATGCCGATAACCGCAAAGCGAAGGCTCTGCTCGGATTCGAAACGAAGCATTCCGATCTCGAGACCATCCTTACGACAGCTTTGCGCTGGCATCGCGAATTCCCTCGCGGTTATAGTGAAAAGACTTAATCGGTCTTTTCCTGTATCCGGAGGTTTCCATGACTTCAGTCCGGGCTTTGGCACTGGGCGCCGCGCTCATTCTCGCCGTCTCATCCTGTAAAACCTCAGCCGAGCAAAGCTTCTCCAGCGAAGCCGGAGCGGAGGCCGCGGCAGCCGCGGTCTCGCCAAGGCCTTTCGCGGGCAATCCGCCCGTGGCTCATCTCGCAGCCGATCAGAATGACGAAAACGTGGGTCTGCAGTTCGAGACGAGCAGCGAGGGGCCGCAAGACGCGGGGTGGATCGATCCGAACGACTCCATCGCGTGGTATATCGATGTGCCGGCGGCCGGGCCCTATACCTTCAAAACCCATTCGGCGGTGAACCGCCCTGAAGGTCCCGCGACGTATTCGATCTATGTGCGGAAGGACGGTGACAAGGATTATCGCAAGGTCGCCGACCAAACCCTGCCCAACACGAACGGCTGGCAAAACTGGAAGGATTTCACGACCGGCGCCATCAACCTCGACCAGGCGCATTACTGGGTGAAGATCGTCTTCACGACGAACAACCAGAACATCCTCTGGCTCGAAGTCGCAAGGCAGGGCTCGGTGGCCGTGAATAAATACGATTACATCATCGCGGGCGGCGGGGCCTCGGGAGCGATCACCGCGCAGCGCCTGGTCGCGGCCGGGAAAAAGGTGCTCTTGATAGAAGCAGGCGGAGCGACCGCCAAGAGCGTGGGCGGTAAGGATTATCCTTCTTACGTGAAGGACCAGTCGCGCACGATCTTCGACGTGCCGGGCGAATACGGGAATATCGCCTGGAAAGCGAAAGGCGATCCTTACAAGATCAAGGAAGCGGGCTTCACCTACCAAGGCATGGGCGACGGCGGCAACACGCAGTTCAACGGCATGCTCTTCCAGATGGCGCCGGCCTTCGACTTCGACACCTACTGGCCGGAAGGTTGGAAAAGCGCGCAGATGGCTCCTTACGGCCAGCGCATCCTGCAGAAGATAAAGGTGACGAACACGCCTTCGACGGACGGCAAGCACTACCTCAGCCCCATCGCCGACGCCGTGCATGCGGTCTACGCGCAGAACGGCTTCCAAAACAAGAACACTAGCGTGCTCGGCGGCCTCGGCGATCGTTACTACAGTTATCCCTACGTCGCCGCCAAAGACGGCCAGCGCAGCGGGCCCGTCGACGCTTATCTCTCGTCCATCCTCGCGGCGGACGGAACTTCGAAAGCCAAGAACTTCACCATTTTCCATCTCAGCAAGGTCGATAGGATCCTCTTCGACTCCGCGCAGAAGAATAAGGCGATCGGCGTTTCCTTCACGCGCCGCACGGCGCTCAAGGACCTCGATAACAGCGGCGCCAAGACCCAGGAGACGGCTCTCCTGAACGACGGCGGTCATATCATCCTCGCGGCCGGCGCCCTGATCACGCCGCGCATCCTCCTGCTCTCGGGCGTCGGACCGCAGGCGAAGGCGGGCAGCATATTCCGCGACGGCTTCTCGGTGCCTCTCACGATCAATAACGATGCCGTCGGCGCCGCCCTCTTCGATCACGTGGGCGCGATGGTGAGCTATGAGTTCACGGGCAGCAATTCGTATCAGGCTTATGATTACGGCAACTACAGCGAGAACGCCGCCGACCTGCAGAAATTCCTGAGCGCGCGCACCGGACCCTATACCCAGTACGGGCCGGTTTCCGTCGCCCATGAGACGGTCGGCAACGCCCAGGGGCAGCCGAACATGGAATACTTCGTCAACCCGAACGGCGCCGGCAACCCAGGGCAGACCTACAACACCAAAAAAGATTTCTCGATCTATGCGATGTATATGCGCCCCAAGGCTCGTGAAGCGCTTCATATCGGCAAAGACAGCTTCGTCCAGTATCCGGTGATCTACCTCACCAACGACGACGACATGAACACGATGGCCCTCGGGCTCCAGCACGTGCTGCAGATGATGCGCAAGAATCCGAACTTCAAGCTCAAGATCGGGCCGGGCGGCCTCTCGCATCCGAACCTGAATCCGGATAATCTGGGGGATGTGAAGGCCTATCTCAGCAGCTGGGATCCCTTCCGCACGCCGGACGGCTCGTCGGCTTCGTTCTCGCGTTTGATCATGAATCATTGGGGCGGGACGGTTCCGATCGGAACGGCGGTGGATCCGAAGACCTTGGTCGTGAAGGGAACGCAGAACGTCCATGTGGTGGATGCTTCCCTGATCCCCGCGCCGCTCTCCGGGCATCCGGTGGCGACGATCATGGCCGTTGCCGAGCGCGCGAGTGAT
>JASLCY010000203.1 GCA_030151925.1 Oligoflexus sp. | reverse complement strand
AGTCCGATGTCGCAGCGACGCCCACTTATCCTTCAGGCCGAGCTGGGGCCGCGGTTTGGGAGAACCTCTCCTGGGATTCATACATATATGTCTTCGGCGGCATGACGAACGGCTCCGTTATGAGCCAGGAGCTCTGGCGCTTCAATCTCGGAAGCGAGATGTGGGAGCGGGTCACCGGCAATGACAGCATGCGTGTTCCTGAATATGTCGCCGTCATGAACCGCATCTATCACCCGGCGAACTATCCGGGATACTCTCCGGAGCTCAGCGCGATCGGAAGCAATCCAGGCGAACTCTGGCTTAAATCCGGCGGCCTGCTTTGGATTTACAACACGACTTTAGGCCAGTGGGCGGTGAATATGGAGACCGGCGCGAGCCAGTATACGGGGCCCAGCGATATCACCTTTACAACCTATGGCAGCCCTATCGTGGTGGGGCGCCGCGAGGCGCCGGGCCTGTGGTCGAACATGAGCCAGGCTTGGTACATAGGCGGTTACGATAGCTCGGCGAACAACCTCCGCAACGATTTGTTCCGATTCGATTTACCGACGAGCAACTGAAGCGGAAAACGATGGTCTACGAAGAGCCCCCGCATCGAGAAGGTGCGGGGGCTTCTTGCTTCGGGTCTTGTAGTTTAAAAGGGTGATTGGTACCTTCCTAGGAGTGCATGGATCCACGCGAAACAATGGTATATGAATGGCTTGGCAGTCAGCAGTCGAGACGAGTCGGCTAAAGTCCCTCCATTATTATAAGATTTTGGATACGCTGCCCGAGCAAGCCTTCGACGATATGACGCTGCTTGCCTCGCAGATTTGCGACACGCCGATCGCTATGATGAGTTTTGTCGACAGCGAAAGAGCCTGGTTTAAATCGCGTGTTGGACTTGACGTAGCAGAAACTCCTCGGAATATCGCTTTCTGTCATCATGCGATTCGTCATGACGGAATATTTATGATTCCTGACGCAACACTCGACCCGGTTTTCCAGGCTAATGAACTCGTCACCGGGCCGCTCGGCTTCCGCTTCTATGCCGGCGCGATCCTTAAAACACGCTGGGGCGACGTCATCGGCACCCTCTGCGTCGTCGATCGAAGAGCGCGCGAATTGACGAACGAGCAGCAGCAGGCGCTCGCGGCGCTCAGCCGGCAGGTGATGCAGCTGCTCGACTTCCGCCTCATGCAGCTCGAATACGGGGAGATGAGCCGGAAGGCGGAGAACGAACGGGTCGCTTCCGATTCCGCGCGCATCAATCTGGAAACCTTCCTCTACGAAGCTCCGATCTCCATCGCGATCCTGGAAGGGCCCGAGCATCGTTTCACGCACGCGAACGATCCCTATCTGCGGCTCGTGGGCCACCGGGACCTGATCGGCCTCACGATACGCGAGGCTTTTCCCGACCTGGCCGATCAACCTTTCTACGAGCTGCTCGACGAAGTCTACAGGACGGGCATTCCCTACATCGCGAAGGAGGTGCCGGTCGATCTCGGGCTGAAAGGGCAAAAGGAGCGGGTCTTCGTCGATTTCACGTATTCGCCGCGGCTCGATCCTTACGGCAAGATCGGGGGCATCAGCGTAACCTCCGTGGATATCACGAAGCAGGTGAAAGCGCGCCTGGACGTCGAGGAGAAGGAGAGCTTCCTTCGCCTCATCACCGACAGCGTGCCGGCGCACATAGCCTACGTCGATCGCCAGCTCAGGCTCCAGTTCGTGAACGAATACTCGATCAAGTACTTTCGCCGCTCGCGCGGGGAGCTGGTCGGCCTGCCCATACGCGATCTCATCGGCGAAGAGCTCTTCAACGACCGCAAGAAGAACTACGAGCAGGTCCTCGAGGGCCTGCCCCTGCAGTTCAAGGTGCGATCGTACGATGGGGCGCAGAAGGCCCACATTATGCACAACTCGGCGATACCGGATATCGACGAGGACGGGACGGTGCGCGGCTTCATCCTGATCGCCTACGACCAGACCGAGGAGGAGAGCCTCAAGCTCGATCTCGAGAACGCCCGGGTTAAAGCCGAGGCGGCCAACAACGCGAAGTCGGCCTTCCTCGCGAACATGAGCCACGAGATCCGCACGCCGCTCGGCGCCATCATGGGTTTCGTGAGCCTCCTGCGCGACGGTCACCAGACGCCGGAAGAGAACGAGCAATACCTGCAGATCATCGAACGGAACACCGCTCAGGTCGTCCGCATCATCGACGATATCCTCGATCTGTCCAAGGTCGAAGCCGGCCGGATGTCGATCGAGGCCATCCCTTTCTCCCTGCACGAGCTCATAACCGATTTCTCTTCGCTCATGACTTTCAAAGCCAAGGACAAGGGCATCGATTTCACGATCCACGCGGACACGCCGCTGCCCGCGACTGTAGTCTCGGATCCGACGCGCCTCCGGCAGATCCTCACCAATATCGTCGGCAACGCGATTAAATTCACCAAACGCGGCGCGGTGATGATGAGCATCGCTTACGCCGAATCGAAACTGCGCTTCGATATCAAAGACACCGGCATCGGCATCTCCGAGGAATCGACCGGCCGCCTCTTCCAGGCCTTCAGCCAGGCCGATCTTTCGACCACTCGCAAGTTCGGAGGCACGGGCCTCGGCCTCGTGCTGACGCGCAACGTCGCGCGCGTGCTCGGCGGCGACTTCTGGCTCGAAAGCAGCAAGGAAGGCGTCGGCAGCCATTTCGTGGCGGAGATAAAGGTCGAAACGAGCGTCGAGTCCGCTGCGATGATGGCCCGGGGGTACTTTGATTTCGGCACGCGCAAGGTGGAGCTGGCGGCCTCGGAGGATCATCGGCTGCGCGGCAAGCGGATGCTCATCGTCGACGATTCGCCCGACAATCAGCTGCTCATACGCAAGATCCTCAAACGCGCGGGCGTGGAAGTCGAGCTCGCGGATGACGGCGTGCAGGGCGTGGAGAGAGCGCTGGCGGAGAGCTTCGACATCATCCTCATGGACGTGCAGATGCCTCGCATGGACGGTTATGCGGCGGTCGCGGAGCTGCGTCGCCGGGATTTCTGCCAGCCTATCATCGCGATCACGGCGCATGCGATGAAAGAGGAACGCGATAAATGCCTGGAAGCCGGGTATACGGCCTTCGTCTCAAAACCGATCCATCGGCAGGAACTGCTCGAAGTCCTCAAAAAGCACGTCGGCGAGTGAGCGTCTCAATCCAATTTCGAGAGATGGATGTGGAGCTTGGGGAAAGAGATCTTCAGGAGCCGTCCCTCGCGTTCGAGGCTCATCGTCAGGCCTTCGATCGTGAAAGTCGAGAGCCCCTTGGCGAGGAGCGAGGGCGGGGAGAGCGTGATATCGAGGCCCGTGCTGAACTGCAGGACCAGCCTGTCGATCTCCGGCCATGAGATCCCGCCGAGGACGGGTTCCTTCAATTGCGAATGATAGAGGATGCGCACGGGTTTGGCCGGTTGCGGCCGCGAGTCCGCGGCGCGATCGGCCGCGAAATACGATTCCGTATCCTCGCTGTCGTCATCGATCTCATCGTCGCGGTCTTCAGCGTCCTGAGCCTGTCCTGAACGAATATGCGAAACTCGGTCGTAGTTCGGGGCCGCGTTTTGGTTCGTGCTGTCGTTGAGCCGGTAAATCGCGTCGCCCGGCAGGATCTCGGCGGATTGTTTGAGCGCTTCCCCGACCACCGGGACTTCGCCCGTGATGCGGCAGAGGAAGACCACGAGTTCGCCGCCGGCCTTATACCGGTTCGTAAGCTCGACCTCTTTCGAAGCTTTGGCCAAGGGCGCGGGTCCGTTCGTCGCGAGGACGGGCGGTGAGATCTTGATCGTGACGCCGTGCGCCAGGAGCCTATTTTTCAGGCGGCCCATCGTCAGGTTGCCGAGTTCGCCGAGCCAGTCGCGGAGGACGGCGTCGCTTTCTTTGATATCGGCGATCGCCAGGGGACAGGTCTTGAGGAGGAAGGCGCGCGAGCAGCCGAGGTAGGCCTCGGCCTTCATCTGCGGGCCTTCGAAGGGCAAGAGAGCGTGCATAAGGTCAGCGGGCAGAGGCGCTTCGTCTGCGGCCGGAGCGAGTTCGGCATCGGGAAGGCTCTTGAGCAGAGCGTCTTCCATAAAAGTTTTGAAAACCTGTCTCACGTCGCTCACGGGCAGCACCTCTACCCAAGATCTTAAACTTATTCGCCGCGATAGACCAGAGTAAGGTTGCCGTCGGCGTCGATCGCTTCCGCGACGTTTGCCGAGATCACGTAGAAATGCGGATAACGCACGCCGTTGATCTCGACCGGAACGTCTTGCGGGGAATCGATGGTGATGGTGTCGAATTCCGCCGCGGGAAGGACGATCTTCTTCACGTCCGGGAGGTTCGAGGCGTCGTCGCCCTGCGCAGGCTTCCGGCCGGCGCCTGCGGTGGGCTGAGCGCCGTCGTCGTTCGCAGGAGCGGCGGCGATCAGTTCGCAGCGGTAGTCGTGACGATCGGTATCGGTCTGGATCTTGGCGACGGGAACGTCGCTGCCCGCTGCGAAAACCACGGCGTAGGCATCCATATAGTTCGGATCGTTCCAGACGAAGTCGTCTTTGGTCGCGACGAGGTCGTAGGCCTGGCCGGAGAGCTTGAAGTGGTTGACGATCGCGTCGTCGTTCGGGATGCCGGTCGCGAAGACTTTGAAATACGCATCCTTCTGAGCGGCTTCGACGGCGGAGGAGGCGTCGATCGCCTGGGCGCCGTTCAGGAGTTTGTCGAAGGTCTTGAGGAAGCTCTTCTCCGAAGGGCAGGCGAAGGCGGCGGGTGCGGCCGTGCCGGCGAAAGCCGAGGAAGAAGCGGTCAGGACGAGGGCAAGTGCAAGATTCTTCATGTGGGTCTCCTTGGTTTTTCCAATTCCAAGGCGGGTCTACTCTTCTCCCCCGGCCTTTGCAAGCCAAACCCAATGGGCGAAAAAAAAGCCTCCGTAAAGGAGGCTTTAATATTCGGGATGACGGTGTTTTTTCAGGCTGTTTGGACGGCCGATTCAACCGCGTTCTGGGACTCGAGGCTGCGCGGGGCCGTGCGCTGCGAATCGGTGACGAGCTCCTGGAGCTGGAAGCTGACCAGGGATTTGGGTACCCAGAAGGTGGTAGCCAGCTCGGCTATCACGTTCTTGCGGGAATCCATCTTCGCCAGCTCGCTGAGGAGCAGGCTGCGCGGGAGAAGGAGGTTCGCGACGAAGAGCTGGTGCTCGTAGGAAGAGAGGGCCGAATTCGCGGGACCGAACTCAGGGAAGCGCTCGCGCTCGCCTTCGAAGATGATGCGGGCCAGGTCCTTGACCATCGACATACGGGTCTGGGCCTTGAGCTCGCCCTTCTTATACTGGATGCAGTACTGACCAGCCTTCACGCGGAGGATGCGGCTGAGCTTGTCGAGCATCTCGACCGGCTGGGTCGTGATGAAGGCGAAGCTGCGCATGACTTCCGGCAAATACAGAGGAGGCGTCTGGAAATCGGCCTCCTGGTGGATCTGGTCGACGAAGGCGAGGATGCGCTCGCGGGTCTCCTGGACCTTCTCGGGAGTGGCCGAAGCCGATTGATCCTTGAGCTGGCGGTAGGAGCGGGCTTCCTGGTATTCGAAGAAGGCCTCGTCGAGGTCCGCGGAGCCGCTGGTGATGTCGTGGATCAGCGAGGTCTCGACGCTCAGCGCCTCAGCGAGCTTCGCGAGGGCGAACACGGAACGGACGTTCTTCTCGCCGCGTTTCCAATGGCTGCAGTCCGAGGGATTGAAATTCAGGATCGACCCAACTTCTTGGTCCCGAACCTTAACCCCTTTCTGATGCATCATCACCTTTTGGCAAAACTTGAAAAGTTGCACAGAGTGGGGGAATTTCACAGCTCCCGAGCGCTTCATGGTACCCTCCGACGTCACGTGACGCTGGCATAAGACAGATTTTTATGAAAAGGCTTAACGAAACTATACATACCGCATCTTGAGACTGTCAAGGATACCTACTTAGGAATCTCCAGAATCCTTGATGTGTCTTGTTTTACGCGGATTTTGCAAAGTCCAAAAATTGTCCAAAAAGCTCTCGCCGAGAGTTGTGCCCGATACCAACTTGAAGAATAACCAATAGAGGCTAAAGAACGCATACACCCCCAGCAGAATCACGATAGCCTTCGCTTTCATCAACGCATGCACGGGGGTGGCCTGGGCGATGATTTCCGGGTTCTC
>JASLCY010000202.1 GCA_030151925.1 Oligoflexus sp. | reverse complement strand
CACTACAACCTGATCGATCGCAAGGACTTCGAGGGCGACCTCGAAACGCTCTGCCTGGAACGCAAAGTCGGGGTGATCCCGTATTATTCGCTCGCGAGCGGTTTCCTCACCGGCAAATACCGGTCGGCCTCGGACAAGGGCAAGAGCCCGCGCGGCGGGGGGATGGACAAGTACCTCAACCCGCGTGGTTTTAAGGTGCTCGACGCGCTCGATACCGTCGCGAAAACGCATGGCAGCACGCCGGCGGCGGTCTCGCTCGCCTGGCTCATCGCGCGTCCCAGCATCACGGCGCCGATCGCCAGCGCGACGAAGAAAGAGCAGATCGATTCGCTGGTCGCGGCGACTCGCCTGAAGCTGACGAAGGACGATATCGAACTGCTGAATAAGGCCGGGCAGTGAAAGAGCGGCCTCGCCCTCAGGCGATCGCCGCTTGATTCCCGCGGCCCTCAGATGCTCTCGAAGCGCTGATGGCTGCGATTCTTCACGACTTTCTCGGGGTTGTGGATCTGGCCGTTCATCGCGATATAGATGCCGTGCGGCAGGGTCTGTACGGCGATGATCGCGCAGCCGACGTTGAAGAACGCATCGGAGTTCCGGATGCGGGTCGGGTTCATGGCGCCGGTGAAGACGATGGTTTTGCCTGCGATGCCGCGCAGGTATTGGGCGGTTTTGATCATGGTGTCGGTGCCGTGAGTAATGAGGATGCGGCTTTCTTTGGCGCCGCGGACCGCATCCGCGATCGCGTCCCGATCTTCGTCCGTCAGGTCTAAGCTATCTTTTTTACATATCTTATCGACCGAATACTCAAGCTCGACGTTGGCTTCGGAGAGAATTTGGCCGATGGTCGGTTCACCCACCTGATACTCACTGAGTGCATCAAAGTAAACCTTGTCAATCGTGCCACCAGTGGTCAGAATTTTGATCTTTTCCGCCATGTCCTATCTCCCTCAAAGTCTTTAAGGATTCTTGCCGAGACCCTGCTTTCTGTCAACGAGACTTCGCCATGCAAGGTCCTTGCTGCGAACGAGCCCTCGATGTATGCTCGGACTCTCAAAATCCAAGGCTAAGGGGTGCGCTATGTATCATGCTTACGCTCATTACGTGATCAAGAACGTGGAGCTGTGGACTGAACGCGAGGTCATCCCGCGCTGCGACGTCGAGGTCGAGCACGGCCGCATCAAGGCTATAGCCAAGGAGCTCCCCGCGGCTCCTCATATCCATACCGTCGACGGGCACGGTTATACGCTGCTGCCGGCCGGCGTTGATCCTCAGGTGCATCTGCGGGTCCCGGGCCAGGAGGAGAAGGAAACCGCGGGGACCGGACTCCTCGCGGCTCTTCGCGGCGGCGTCGCGGCGGTCCTTACCATGCCGAACACCAAGCCCGTGATCGACAACGTGGAGGTCTGCGAGGAAGCTCGCCTCGAGCTCACCGAAGCCGAGCACCTAACCGGCGTGAAGGCTTATCTCACCGGCTCTATCACGCAGGCCCTGAAGGGCAAGGCGGCCTCGCCTTATAAGGAGCTGGCCGATTGGGGCGTGAAGGCCTTTACCGACGACGGCCTCGGCGTCGTCGACGATCAAAGGATGCGCGACGTCTTTGCCGCGAGCGCGGCGACCGGCCTGCCTATCCTCCAGCATGCGGAAATCCCCGGCCACGGCTGCGTTCTCGCCGAAGGCCCGGTGCAGGAGCAGCTGGGAATCGGCGCTTATCCACGCTCCGCGGAAATCGATATGGTGGGGCGCGACCTCAAAATCCTCGGTGATTATCCTCAGGCCCGTTACCATGTGCTGCATGTTTCGGCGGAGGAAACGGTGGCGCTGGTCGAAGAGGCCAAACGCCGGGGCCTTAAAGTCAGCTGCGAAGTGACTCCGCATCACCTCTGGTTCTCGAGCGACGATATCAAACCGGGCCAGACGTCCTTCAAGATGAATCCCCCGCTGCGCGGCCCTCGCGACCGCCATGCCCTGAGGCGGGCGCTGGCGACCGGCGCGATCGATTTCGTGGCGACCGATCATGCGCCGCACGAAGCTTCGGTCAAAGGCGAGAACTTCAAGACCTCGGCGTTCGGAACCACCGGCCTCGAGACGAGCCTCAGAGTGCTTCTCACGCTCGTGCGCGAAGGTGAGTTGACCCCGAAACGCCTGGTGGAAGTCTTTTCGAGCCGTCCCGCGGCCTTCCTCGGCATCGAAAAGGAGTTCGGCGACATCCGCGAGCAGCGGCCGATGGCGGGCGTGCTGGTGAATCGCGCTGTGCGCAGCGAGGTCACCGAGGACGACCTGTTCAGTTTATCGAAGAACAGTTGTTTTCTAGGGGAAACCCTTGACGGGCGGATCGAAGCCGTCTTTTTAGGCGAGCGCTGCTATGCTTTTTAATGAACCGAAAATGCGACTTTGATGGCCCTGGTCTTGCATAAGCTTCCTCACTTACGCTTTCTGGGCTAGTGGGGCATCGCTTCAACGATACACCTGTAGCAAATTTCATGCATCTGTCAATCGGAGTTGGAAATGGGTCAGGTTCTGAAATCACTTAAGATTTTGGTCGCAGAAGATGCCGAGGACATCCGTGTCCTCTTCTCGCGTCTCCTGGGTCGTTACGGAGCTGCCGTCGATACGGCCAAGGACGGCGCGGAAGCTGTCGCCGCGATGGAGCGTACGACCTACGATCTCGCTTTGATGGACCTCGAGATGCCCGAGATGGATGGAATGGAAGCGGTCCTTGAGCTCCGCAAGGAAGGGTATCAGGGCAAGATCGTGGCCCTCTCGGGACACGCCTGGGACAACCTCGCCGAGGCGCTCGCCAACGCGGGCTTCGACGGTTATCTGGTGAAGCCGATCGGCCTCGACGATCTGGTCCAGAAAATACTTTTCTATACAGGGCGAGAATTGACCGAAATCCGGAGCTGAGCTCATGATCGTCGTGCACCATCTGAATAATTCCCGGTCCCAGCGCATACTCTGGCTCCTCGAGGAGCTCGGGCTTCCCTTTGAGATCAAGCGCTACCAGCGTAACGCCCAGATGCAGGCGCCGCCCGAACTCAAGGCCGTCCACCCGCTCGGCAAGTCGCCCGTGATAACCGACGGCGATAAGGTGATCGCCGAGTCCGGCGCGATCATCGAATACCTGCTGGAAAAATACGGCAACGGGCGCCTCGTCCCGAACAACGAGAAGGACAAGATCAACTACACCTACTTCCTGCATTATGCCGAAGGTTCGGCGATGCCGCCCTTGCTGCTCGCGCTCATCTTCAACATGGTCGGCAAGGCGCCGGTGCCGTTCTTCGTGAAGCCCGTGGTCAAGGGCATAGTGGGCAAGGTGCAGAAGACCTTTATCGGCCCGCAGCTCAAGACCCATTTCGATTTTATCGAGGGGCACCTGGCGAAGAACAGATGGTTC
>JASLCY010000197.1 GCA_030151925.1 Oligoflexus sp. | reverse complement strand
TCAGTTGGTAGAGCAGCACACTTTTAATGTGCGGGTCGATGGTTCGAGTCCATCAGGGCTCACTTCTACATTCAACGTCCCTATCGTCTAGCCGGCCCAGGACACCGCCCTTTCACGGCGGTAACGGGGGTTCGAATCCCCCTGGGGACGCCATTTTAGAACACGATAAGCCCTGTCGCTCACGCGATGGGGCTTTTTCGTTTGCCGCAAAATCCAGTTGCTTTAACCCTCAGTAGCCTTTAGCTTTTGAATGTTCCGGAAAAGCCATCGTAGCTCAGTGGTAGAGCAGCTGATTCGTAATCAGCAGGTCGTGCGTTCAACTCGCATCGGTGGCTCCAGTTCCGCTCTCCAGCTCCCTTCGCATTCGATCCCTCACGCAAAATACGGACGCGCCTCGACCTCTTCTTTCACGAGTTGTCCAAAGGCTTTGAGCGCTTGTTCCTTGGCGCCGTCGCCTTTGTAGACGAAATAGATTGTCGTCTCAAAACCCTTGAGCGGAAGGCCTTGCAATTGGTCTGGCGCAAACAGGACGGCATGGAAAGGCAGGACGGTCGCAAACCGCTCGCCGTTCGCTACGACCTTGAGCAGAGTCGGCAGGTCGTCGTGATACGAGGCGATCCTCTTTTCAGGCAAAACGCCCTTTTGAATCATGCGCGTCAGGGGATCGCGATCCTGCTTGTAAGAGGCCCACGAAATCCCATCATTATGCAGGTTCATCACATCCTCGAGCGTGATGTCGCTTCCGTACCTCGTGATGATCGCCATGCGTTCGGTGCAGATCTCGAGGAATTTAAAGTCCATCGCCTTGTCCTTGTCGAAGACGAAGGCCGCGTCGAGGTTCTGCCCGCTGAGCTCGAAGTTGAGGTCCATCTGCGCCGACGACTGCACGTGCATGAGGTAGTCCCGGTGCAGGTTCGAGTTCGGCAGCAGAGGCGCCACGATAAGCTGCATGAAGAGCGAAGGGCCGATCATGCGGATGTAAGGGAGCTCTTTGTTCTGCAGGCGCGTGATGTTGAGCGCCGTGTTCCATCCGCCCATGAGTTTGCTGGCCGCCTCGGCCAGGTCCGTAGCCTGCTGGGTCGCAGCCATCCCAAGGGATCCGCGCCTTTCGAATAATTTGCACCCGACCTCCTTTTCGAGGGCGGCCAGGTGTTTTGTCAGCGTCGATTGCGAGACTTTCAGGCGTTCCGCGGTACGCAGGAGATTGGGGTCCTTAACGAGCCAGACCAACAGTTCCAAATCGCGAAAATTCATGGGAGACCTGCTATATATCGAAAATTAAGCTGCATTATTAATATGATGCAAGTCTATAACTCTTATCAATAACTATTCCAAAATCGAATAATTTGCCCATAATTTGCTCATTTTCACCTCCAATTCACAGTGCTACACCCCGTTTCACCACAAGTGACTGAGTCGGTCACACAGCACCAGGAGATTGAGATGAAGAACGCAGCCCTTTCGCTGATCCTCGCTTTCACGTCCGTTACCGCTTTCGCTAACGAGTATGACTGCTCCACCGCCGACCAAAGCGTAACCGGCCACCTTATTTTCGATGACGGCCCGGGCGGCCTCGACGTCGTGGACCTTACCGCTTTCGGCAAGAACTACAGCGACGCTCATTCTGGCGAAGAAGGCGTTATCAAGATCACGGATCGCGACACCTTCAAGGGCACGTACGACTATGCATCGGAAGACCTCGAGATCGGTTTCACGGCTGACGACGGCCTGAAACTCGACATCCTCACGACGTCCAAAGACTCGGCCCACTTCACGGGCAAGCTCTACGTAACCAAAGGCTCGAAGAAGAAGGCTCTCGCCCTGACCTGCATCGACCAGGAAGCGGCCGATGCCGGCAGCGAAGCCGACTCCAGCAACTAAACTCCGGTGCTAGAACGATCCGCCGCGGAAAGGCCTGATATGTCTTTGATCTTGCGCTCTTTGCTTGGACTCGCCCTGCTCGCTCGCGCGGCCTTGGCGGCGGATTCTTATGCTCTGGATCCGAAGATCCACGACGCGGTGCCCTTTAAACCCACGGCCGGCTACCTGGCGATGAATGTCGCCTATGCGCCCGTCGCGGCGCTCTTCGATCAACTGGAGCAGGACCAGGGCCTGCGCCTCATCACTCGCGGCGAGGCCCATATCACGGTCCTGACGCCCGAAGAATATTCGGCGCTCGCAGGGGTTCTGGGCAAGGCCGGCATCAACCGGATCGCCCAGGAAGCCGATATTCAGAAGAGCGGATTCGAAGCTGTCTGCGTCGGCAAAGGCTCAGCCCGCATCGGCTCTAAAACAGAGAGCACGTTTTTCATCGTGGTGAAGTCCCCCGGCCTCCTCAGCCTTCGCCAGGATCTCCTCGACGCTTACCAAGAGGCCGGCGGCGCGGGCGAACCCTTTGCGGCCGCCCACTTCTACCCGCATATCACCATCGGTTATACCAAGGTCGACCTGCATGAGGAGCAAGGCGTCGTCAAAGACGAATCGTCTTGCCTGGCCGCTCTCTCCGAGGCGCCTTGAAGGGCTTCAGACGCCCCTACCGATTTTCCTGTCCAAAAGATAATCGAGCGAAACCTTTCCCGCCCCTTCGATGATCAAATAAACAAACAGCAGGATGAATAAGAACTCCGACATGCCGAGCAGATCGCTGAACTCATGGATCTCTTCGGCTTTCGCTGTGGTGATCGCCACGATCATCGTGATGCTCAGCGGTATGGACGCTGCGCGTGTCGCGAGTCCGATGAGGACCAGGAGGCCGCCGAGAAACTCGGTATAGGCCACGAGGTGGGCCTGGAATTCAGGGGCCGGGAGGTGCAGCTCATTGAAGAAGCCGATGACCTTGTCGATGTTGTGCATCTTACCCCAGCCACTTTGAGCAAACACCACACCCAGGGCGATACGGGCCAAAAGGGGTGGGAGCCAGCCTAATTTCCGCAGAAAGCCGACGATCTTTTCGTAGAGTGCGATGAGCTGTGACATGAGAGCCTCTCCAATCCATGGGTTGCTGGTTACCGCCTGATTATTCGTTCGGACTTAGGAAAAAGTATACAGGCGTTCTAAATGTCTCTCTCGTCTTTTTCCAAAATCGTGTATGAATCTAAATTGTGCACCCTCCTCCTCCTAGCATTCGTTTTAGAGGACGATCCATGATTACCCAGCTGACGATTCGCGGCCTTGCCATCATTGAAGAGTTGCATATCGATTTTTCCCCACGTCTCAACGTGATTACGGGTGAAACCGGTGCGGGAAAATCCATCCTGATAAAAGCGCTCCATCTCCTGCTCGGTTCGAAGGCCGACGCCGAGGTGATCCGCAATGGTTTCGACAAAGCCTTCGTGTCGGCGCGTTTCCTCCTCCCGCGGACGCATCCCGCGGTGCAGTTCCTCGATGAAAACGGCCTGTGGCACGACGAGCACGACCTCACGGAGATCATCCTGCGCCGTGAGATCACCAATAAGAACCGTTCGCAGGCCTGGATGAACGATCAGGCCATCACCCAGGCGACGCTCAAAGACCTCGGGCAGAACCTGATCGACATCTACGGGCAGCACGAAAACCATCGTATGCTCGATCCTTCGACCCACATCGATTATATCGACCAATTCCTCGATAAACCGCAGCTCAAGGCCACCGTCGTCAACCTGATGGGGCAAGTCTGGTCGCTTTATCAGGACATCCGCAGGCAGCTCGAACAATACCTCACGCGGAAACGCGAGCAGGATTATCTGCAGTTCAGATTCCAGGAGCTTTCCGATTTCGAGCCGAGCCAGGACGATTACGAGGACATCGCGAAGAAGTGCGGCGAGGCGCAGCAGTACGTGCAGGAGCAAAAGGTCCTGCAGCAGCTCCAGGCCATCGGCGACGAGTCCTACAACGGCCGCTCCCTGAGCGCCGCGATCCGCGATATCCTTCGCCTCAGCGAAAGCTCGAAGCTCATCAAGGGCAACGCCGAGATCATGGGGCTGATCGACCAGCTGCGCGAAGTCGGTTCCACTTTCGACGACTTCAGCTATCAGCTCGGTCGCATCATGGACGATCAGGATATCAGCGAAGAAACCCTCGAGACCTACGAGGAGCGCCTGGCGACGTATCAGAGGCTGTTCCGCAAACTCGGCGTCCGTACGATCGAGGAGATGATGGCCGAATACGAAAGGCTCGACACGGAGCTTTCATACGTAAGGCTTGCGCCCGAGGAGCTGGCGGATAAGATTCGTGAGCTGCTGAAGAACCTGCAGGAGCTCGATAAGAGCAGCCGTCAGCTGACGGTCGCGCGGCAGAAAGCGGCCGACCAGGCGCGGAAGAAGATCGAGGGCGAGCTGCACGACCTCAATATGTCGGGCGCCCGCATCAATTTCGAATTCCAACCGACCAAACAATCGATTCCCGACCTCGATCTTCTGGATTTCGATGAAGAGACGAAGAAGAATTGGGCGAAGAGCGTCGATATCCTCAGCGAGAACTCGCGCCACGGCCGGGAGAAAGGCCAGTTCCTGCTCGCCGCCAACCCCGGCGAAGGCTTCCGCCCCTTGGCGAAGGTCGCCTCCGGGGGCGAGATTTCCCGTATCATGCTCGGTTTTAAGAAGATCCTGTCGGCGGGAGCGAATACCTGCGTGATGGTCTTTGATGAGATCGATACGGGGATTTCCGGCCATACGGCGGACATCGTGGGCAGCAAGCTCAAGGGCCTCTCCGAGAGCTTCCAAGTGATCTGCATCTCGCACCTGGCCCAGGTCGCGGCCTATGGCGACGCGCATTTCAAAGTCGAGAAGATGCAGAAGAAGGGTTCGACCGAATCCCACATCTATCGCCTCGACGACGAACAGAGCGAAGCGGAGATCGCTCGCCTGCTCTCGGGCCTGAAGGTTACGCCGAGCAGCCTCCAGAACGCGCGGCAGCTCATCGCCTCGGCTCAGTCGAAGCGAGAAGAGGCTTCAGTAAACGCGTGAAGGGACGATGGAGCGGTATCGCCACTGCGTGAGGCGATACTTCTCTTCGAGCCGCCGCTTCTCGGCGAGGTCTTGCTTTTCTTTGATTTGATTGAGTTTTTTCTCGGAAACAAACACGGTGAACGGAATTTCCTGCGTGTTCTGCGGATTCACTTGGATCGCCATGCGCGTCGACCGACGGTCGCCGTCGACGGCGGTCGCCGAGTTGTACTGCGCGAAGTAATAGCGGCCGACGAGAAGCGGCATCAGCGTCTCGTCTTCCACCGAAAGGTCGAGGGATTGGCCGACGGTCGGCAAGCCCATCGCTTCGATGCGCGAGAGGTCGGTGACCGTGCCGTGCCTGTGGAACTGTTTCGGCACCATGCGCACGAAACCCACCTTATAGGACGCGTCCTGCTGATTCGAGAGTTTGGTCCGGATATCGCGCGATCCCTGGATGCTGACCCAAGCGTCGTCCTCGAAGAAGAGGAGGGGCACGTCGGTCACGCCCTGCGCGAAAGGATAAGGCTTGTCGTGCTCATAGAGATAGACGTCGCGGCTGCCGAGGCAAGACCAGTCCCAGGGCGAGCAATCGAGATCGACGAGGATGGAACGGGCCTTCTTTTCGGTGAGCTCGTCCTCGGTGAGCTCGACGGTCGATTCGTGGAGCGAGCCGCTCATCTTGAGCGTCGCGGTCCCGGGCAAGACTGGGTAGACCTCGTTGAGATCCAGCCAGTGCCCCGCATTGAGCTCGACGTAGGAAGGGGTGCCGAGGATGTTCAGCGAAGCCGAGAGGTTTACGTTGTTAGACGTCGCGACTTTGAGAAAGGCCGGATGGATCTCCCTCTGCTCGCCTTCCTTCAGCTCGACGTCCATCGTGGTGCCGTTCACTTCGATCCGGTACTGTCCGGCCAGGAGGAATTGCCAATGGCCGAATTCCTGCATCTCCGTCACCGAAAGAAGTCCGTTCACCGGTGAGATGAAGTAGCTCGTCTTGGGCTTCATGCCGTCGTAGGCCGTCACACGCATGCCCGAGAGGTTATAGCTCAGGACCTGGGGATTATCCTTCTGCGCCGGATCATCGAACTTGATCTGCATCGGCACCATGCCGACCAGCAGATCGCGCGTCCCGTGCAGGATATCGAGGGAGTACTTGTTGGTGAAGTTCTGCCGCGACTTCGTTTTCGAGAAACGATTGCATTGGATCGAGAAGTTGTCCGCCGGATCCGGCGTCACGGGCGTATTGAAGACCACCTGATGCGCGATCAGGGTCCGCGTCTCGCCGGGGCGCATGACCACGCTCTCGAAACTGCAGTCGGCGAGGATCAGATAATGCCCGGCGGTGAGTTTCATCGGCTCATTGAACGAGCCGACCTGCTCGGACACGAACTGCAGCGGCTCTTCGGATTCGATGCGGTAGATTTCATAGTTGCCGGGGTTCGGCGCGCGGACGGTAAGCTCGCCCACCGCCTCGTGCCGATGGCAGCCGAGGCTCAAAGCGAGAAGACCTGGCAGAGCCAAACCAAGCCCTTTCGCCAAACGCAGGAGCGGGCGAGGTTGCGAGGTCATAGGCTCTGTCATTCTATTCTCCTGCGGACTAGAGGAGGAAGCGTAAATCTACGCCAAATTGAG
>JASLCY010000173.1 GCA_030151925.1 Oligoflexus sp. | reverse complement strand
GGGGCATACAGGGTAAGTTCCAACGCTTTAAGAGCCAGACGAATCGTAGCATAGGATCTCCTCGTGCAACGCTTCTCTAGCACACGCCTCGATACTTTACGCCATTCCCTCATGAAATCTTTAAGCTATGTGAGAACAGCGGGAATTCTCAGGGCTTTAGACGCAAAAAAAGCTGAGTCGCTAGAACAGCGACTCAGCCGAAACCAAACATGAAAGGAGTATCTTGCGATATCAAGTCGAAACTTGATGAGGCTCTGCAGCCCCTCCTGAAAGAATACGTTCATAATAAGACTCAAGGAAGTCTATAAAAGCGCTGAGGATCTCAGTTTTGCTTCGAGCGCCGACCTTGTTATTGATGTTTTTTACATGGATCCGCACTGTGTTCTGGCTGATGCCGAGTTTCTGGGAAATATCTTCCGCATTGACGACCCTGTCAATCATCAAACGAAGAACATCCTGCTCCCGGGGCGACAGATTGTATTTCTTGCTGAACGCAGTTATGGGTACTTTGACATCTGGCTTCATTCTTCGTCTCTTTCTAAGGTATGTCTAACGCAAACGGACTAACTTCGCAGATTCTTACGCTTTCGTCATATTTATTATAAGTACCTGGCGTCATTGATATAGTCAATCTGTAAAGAATTTCCAGTGATTCAGAATGAAGCAGAGTTATATTTTTTAAGAATAAATTAACGCCATGTTGGCATGCCGTTAAGAATAAAAAAATGTTTAGAGACAATGAGATACGACTAGAAGAAACGACGATTGCGCTCCAGTATGCGAGATCATCTACATATAAAAAATTTTTTCGGCGACCCTAAAAACAGCCCTTCTCCGTCGTGTATTGCTTGTTTTTGAAGCAGCGTAGGAGGAAATCCGCTTCCTATGAAGGCTCTTGGACTTTCTTCGTGACGCGGCCTTTCCTTCCTGATTCGATGAGAAACCGCTTCTGAAAAATTTTTTGCCACTTGGTCCTTCCCCAAATTCGCTCCTTCAGTCAAAGACGCATCGCCACCTTACGAATTGATCCGCTTTGGCATTGTGTAGAGCCTCGCCACTTCATACTCAATCCTTTCGCAGCGTCGCCGATAGTCCACCTGTCCGTTCATTTTTGCAACGTAGGTTAGAGCTATGAAAATGTTCACACGTTTGATCCTCTGCTTGCTGAGCCTGATGCTCTTCCAGAGCCAGCTCATGGCTTCCCCTCTCGACGAGGGCAAGTCGGCATTCAGCTCCGGGGATTACGCAAATGCTGCGAAGCTGCTCAGCAAGGGTGTAAAGAAAGTAAAGGATAAGAGCAGGAAGGCGAGAATGTACGTGATGATCGGCGCCGCCACCATCAAGGCCGGCAAAGCCGGTAAGGGCAAGGCGAAATTCGTCAAGGCGCTCAAGCTCGATCCGAACGTCTCGCTCCCGGCCGAGGTCGAGAGCGATAAGAAGGTCGCCAAGGCCTTCGCCGCAGCCCAGAAGAAAGCGGGCACGACCGTCTCGGACGGCGGCGGCAGCTCTTCGGATAAACTCACGAAGAAGAGCCGCGGCAACGCCGACCACTCAGCCGGCAACATCAAGAACTACCTCCCCTTCGGCCTGAACAGCTACATGCAGGGCAAGACGGTTTCGGCCGTCGTCTTCGGCGGCGCGCAGGCCGGCGGCCTCCTCCTCTATCTCAACCGCAAGCAAGCGGCCTCCGACGCGGATAAAGACGCGAAGTCGGTGATCGCCGACGCGGAAGCGAACGACGCGACGGATAAAGAGGAGTTCCTCCAGTTCCTGAGCGACAACGACGCCTTCGTGAAAAAAGCCAACAGCGAAGCGACGATGGCCCTCGGCCTCTTCGTCGGCGCCTATGCGCTCAGCGTGGTCGACGCCATCCTCGATCCGTTCCACACCTCGAAGAAGAGCGCGAGCGTCGACGATGAAGGCGACACCCGCTACGCTTCGATGGGCACGCAGGAAGACAGCTACCGCCCCGATACCTCGTGGAAGTTCGACCTCGGCATGCTGCCGAACCGTGAGAAGACCATGTTCCTCACGCTGCAGAAAGATTTCTAAGGACCTTGTGAACGTATAGAGAAAACCTACTTGAAACCCGAGCGCAGCCCGCTCGGGTTTTTTCGTTGGCGGCGGAGGCCTTTTATTCCTCGTCCACGTCCTCGTAAGGCAGGCGGAGGAAACCCTGGTTCCAGAGGTGGCTCATGAGCTCATCGTAGCCCGGAGCGCCTTGGAACGCTTCGAGCTGAGCGATCGGATAGATCTCGGCTTCGCAAAGGAGTTTGACCAGCGGCAGGAGGCCGGGCGCGACCACCAGGGTCTCGCCCTCGACCGCGAGGAAGATCTCCGTCTCGGTCGTGTGGTAGGCGAAGCGCCCGCCTTCGACTTTTTCGAGCGCTTCCTCGCCATCGAGGAAAGCCGCCCAATCCTTCGCCTGCAGCTTGCCTTCGGAAGGTTCGTGGAAGTTGCGCGGTTCGGTCAGGAAAGCGCCTATCCAGCGGCGATAGACCCGCTCGTCCTCGATCGCCTCCTTCATCATGCGGCGCAGGCGCTCGAGCTCGGCGTCATGGATAAGGCCGGGATCCCTTTCGCTCCGAAGCTCCGAGTCGGTGTAAAAACGCTCCTTGACCTCGGCCGCTTGCAGGAACTGCGCGAAGGACGCGAGCAGCTCGATCTGCGTCGGCGCGCGAAAGCCTATGGAATACGTAAGGCATTCGCCCAGCGCCGTGCCGTGATGCGCGAATCCCGGCGGCAGATACAGCATGTCGCCCGGTTCGAGGATCGCATTCTCCTCGGCCTGGAACGTTTCGAGGATCTTCATATCGAGGCCTTCGACGAACACCGGCTCGTCGATCTTCCGAGCGCCGTATTCCCAGCGGCGGCGGCCCAGGCCCTGGATGAGGAAGACGTCGTAGTTATCGGTATGCGGCCCGACGCTGCCCTGGTCCACGGCATAGGAGATCATGATGTCGTCGAGTCGCCAGTTCGGGATGAAGGAGAAGAAAGGCCGCAGCGCGGAAACCGCCGCGACGTGGCGATCGACGGCCTGCACGAGCAGGGTCCAATGCGTCTTCGGCAGCTTACGCAGGAATTTCTCGTCGAAGGGCCCATGAAAGGTCTGCCACGGATGAGCGCCCTTTTCCACGACGATGCGCGAGTCGATGCCTTCTTCGAAACTCAGGCCGGCGAGCGAATCGGGATCGATCGCGTCCAGGCCGCCCGGGAAAGCGCCGCGGACGAGCAGAGGCTTCTTCTGCCAATACTCCTCCAGAAACCGTTCCTGAAAAGGTCCCAGCACCGAGCGCGTCTCAACCATGCGAAATCTCCCCAAAAGTGGCCCTAAGAGTCGCATGAATAAGAGGAAGGTTCAACCTTTCGCCGTCGTCTGGAAAATCAGGTTATTTAAGCTGCAAAAAGAGGCAATGGGTCTCGCCGGTTACAATAAAGCGCTCGGGTGCGGCCGGCAAACGACCGAAAAGGGACGCGGAGGAAGATTTATGCGTCGCCATGTCCTTACATCATCTTTGGTCCTTGTCCTGGCTGCCTGCGGCGCCGGCAAGGGCCCCGTCGTGCCCGAGGCTTCTTCACCGGCCAGCGGCGGTACGGGTTCCGGCGACGCTCAGCCTCAGACGGGAGCCGGCGCCTCGACCGGCACCGCACAAGGCGCGACGGCTGAAACGCCGGCCGATCCAGGCGCGAGCGATCCGAGGCTCGGCGGCCTGCCGCTCGCCTTGCGCAATAACGTGATCACCTGCGAAGCGACGGGCAAGTTCTACGATATCGGCGCCCAAGCCTGCACCGACACCGCCCTCGCCCCCTTCCCCTGCACGGTGGACGATAATTTCAAAGCCCAGCTCGATCCTTCGACCCTAGAGCCGTTCCTCGATTACCTGGCGACGAAGGCCAAGGATATGACGATCTACGAATGCACGGTCGACGATACGAACGTGAACGTGCACTTCTACCGCAACGACCAGACCACGGTCGTCTACCGTAAACTCAGCGTCGCGAAGAAGAAGTGACGGGAGTTGATTAAAAGTTAAGTCCTCCTCTCCGGAACCGATGAGTAGAGATGTATATTGGTTCTATACTCCAGGAGAGTCCTATGCGTGCCACGAAACTTCTCATAGCCTTCGGCTTAACCAGCCTTCAGGTCGTGATCGCATGCCATGACACCTCTTTCAACGCCGGCCCGGCCCTGCCGGAAGCAGCTGCGGCCGATCAGGTCGCAACTTCGAGTGATCCCAGCTCCACCATCGCGACCCAGACGGCCTCTTCAGGCGATTCGATGAGCGCGTCGATGCCTGGCGACGATAAACAATCGATGACGAACGGCGGCGGCCAGACGATGGATAAGAGCACCGATGCTTCCGGCATGACGGGAACCGCGGTCACGGACGTCGGCAGCCTCTCGCTCGAGTTCGCCCCCAGCGAGAATTATCGGGTGGGCGACGGCTACTCCGGCACCGACTCCAGCAGCACCTGCGTCGGCGTCAGCACGATGGCGACCCTCGCGGGCACGACCTTCTACTATGAATTCGAGGTGCTCGAGGACGCGACGCAGATCGATCTCTCGATCAGCCGCCTCTGCGGCATCGACAATACGAGCAAGGACGTCTTCCGACTGATAGAGAATCAATCGAAAGCCGTGGTGCTCGCCGAAAAATCCCTGCCTAAACTCAGCGAGGCCGATCAGAAAAGCAAGGCCTGGGCGCCTTACGAGCCCTTCACTCTGAACAAGGGCACTTACTCCGTCGTGATCGAAGCCAAGAACGTCTACGGGCACACGAAAGTGCCCGGCCAGGCGCCCGATCCGACCAAGGACGAATACGACGACTTCTTCGTCGGCGGCATCAACCTGAAGTCGACGAAGAACATCCGCAAGATCAACATCTATTCGGAATAACCCAGCCTATCATCCGCCGGTTTTTTTGCTCATATTCTTGGGGAACTCGGATTGCAGGTCGAGGCCGGGCGTACGGAAATCCGGCTCCAGGATCTTGAAGAGGCCGTGGGATTCGACCTGCGCGCGTCCATCGTAATTCAGCTGCTGCTGGATGGAGACGCTCATCTTGAGGCGAGGTGCCGCTTCTTCCCGGTTCGCTTCCTTCAGCACCAGAGGCTGCTTGGAGGCGATGGCCTTCTCCACGCGCTCCGAGAGATCGGCCGCCTTCTTCTGCACCAAGGATTCTCCGGCGGCCTGGACTTTGGCGAGGATCTCCTTCGACTCTTTCAGCCGGTTCTGCCGCGCATAACTCAAAGCCAGATTGTAATTGATGATGACTTCCAGCTGCGGGTGGCGCCCTTCCAGCGCCTTGAGCGCGTCCTTATAGGAGCGGGCGCTTTCCTCCCAACGCATCGCCGCGGCATGGGCGATGCCGAGGTTGTTCATGAAGCCGACCATATCGCGCGCCACGCCCTCGTCGTCGAGGAGATCGGACGCCTCCTCGATCTTGCCGGCCGCCACCGCGTGTTTCGCGAAGGTGCTCTGCACGACTCCGATATCGCCGCCTATCTTACGAGCCTCGGTGGCCACGGCGAGCGCATGATCGGGACGCCCGACCTCGGCCGAGGCGTCGGCGAGCATGCAGAGCCTATCGATATTGCCCGGCACCATCTGGTTCGCCTGCTCGAGGAAACGCATCGCGTTCTCGGGTTCGCCGAGCCGCAGAAAGATCTTGCCGAGCAGGGAGATCTGCCTGTGCGAGGGCACGCCCTGCTTGGCGCTCGCCATGATGATGTCCTTGGCCTCCTGCCATTCGCCCTCGTGGAAAGCGAAGAGCGCCCTGATGTATTCCTTGCGCTGTTTATCGACCTTGGGGTTGGCCTGGAAGCCCTGGTTGAGGAGCTTCGCCTGCTCGTTCTTCCCGGCGCTGAGGTCGTTCATGATCTTGGCTTCGACATCGCCCGCTTCCTGCGGGAAGTTCCAGCGCTGCAGGGACTCGTTGAGGGATTGCAGGAAGAACTTCTTCTGGCTCGACTTTAGGATGATGAAGACGCCTTTGAGCTCATCGATCAAAGGCATGTCCTCGGGTTTGACCAGCGACGAGTAGATGATCACCGGCTCTTTCTCGTGATCGTGCTGCCGCACGTGCTGGATGAAGGCGTGGCCCTCGAATTTGCCGAGCTTCCACTCCGTCACGATCAGGTCGAACTTGTTTTCGTGCAGGGCCGCGCAGCCCTCTTCGAGCGTGGAGCACGTGATGATCCTATCCGCGCCGATCTCCTTGAAGATCGTGGCGACCTGCTTCTGCTGCGCCGCGTCCGGATCGACGATCAGCACGCTGCGCACGGGGACGTTCCCGCGAAAGCCTTGGAGATCACTCGTACCCAGAAATCGCTGACTCAGTTGACGAAGATCGTCAGCGATTTCAGGATGGGCCTGCGCCGCCTGCTTCATTCGCATCATCGCTTCGATCTTGCTGTCCGCCTTCAGCTGGGCTTCGATGACCCGAAGCTTCTGCGCGGGCGAATCGTCCACTTTATCCAAGAGCTCGAGCTCGAGTTTCTCGAGATCGTCCCAGCGCGAGGCCGCGATCATACGCTCGCGCACGTCGGCTCCGACGGCGGCGGGGAGCTGGGGGAAGTCCTGCAGCCTCTGGGTGAGGGCCACGATCTCGACGAGGAAGCTGTTGAAGGTCAACTGCCTATCGTGGACGGAGAGCGCCCCGAAGGCAAAGTAATCGTCGTAATACCCTTTCTGGTCGGCGTTCACGAGCACCGAGACCATGATCTGCTCGTGCGCCTGGAATTCAAGCGGCAGCCTGAGCAGATGCCAGACGTTGAGCCGCTCCCCCTCGAAGACGGAGGAGAAGATCCAGCCGATGCTGTTGTTCTGGAGAGTGTTGAGGGCGTCCTGCACTGAATGGGCAATGAAGACGTTCACGTAGCCGCTCTCGACTAACGCTCTCCTTATCGTGCTCGCGATGGACATCGTATTTTCCACGATGACCACGCCTATATTCTTATCGAGGATCGCCCCGCTGAGTTTCGGTTCCAAAGGTTGCTCCGCGCTTCATTCGTTCATCTACGTGACATCTTCGTCATTAATCCTTAGGGATCAAAGCCTTGCGGCCTTGAAATCCATCGTCTCAGGCAGGACCCTTGGCAACTTGCACCTTAAGATACCTGAAAAAATCTTTAGCCAAAAATAAAAACTCCAGAAATAGACGCGAATACCCCGTGTTGCGCATCGCTTACGGGGCTTAATTCCCCGGGCTTCAGGACAGCTCCACAGGACTTTTCCGAGCGCCGAAACATAGACAGTCGGCGATGGGTTTTGTTCCCTGGTTTTATCTTAGAGGTATCCTTATGGTTCGCAAACTCTCTTTTCCTGCTATGGCCTC
>JASLCY010000080.1 GCA_030151925.1 Oligoflexus sp. | reverse complement strand
TCTGCGCCGGTTGCAAAGTTGGTAACCGCAAGTCTTTTATAGTTATCAGAGTCAGCCTCGGTGTCGTGAATGGTGTCAAACGACCATAGGAAATTGCTCGAGGGGAACCAGGCAACACCCGCGCGCACCTCGGTTGGCAGCTGTTTGAGGGCATTCTTGATCTTCGTGTTGACCGAAGAACCGGTCTGATTGCCCGTTTTAAAGTGCAGGACGGAGTCGAGGGTTTCCGAGCCGGCGATGTTGCTGCGCTGATCCATCGAATATTCGAGGCTGTCGCTGATAATCTTACGCACGCGCGTGCTCAAGCCAATTGACCAGGTTCCAAGCGCCAACTGTGCGCCGCCAGTGAGTTCGAGGGCTGTCGTCGAGAGATGGTAACGCGTGTTCTGCTCGAGAAACGCCTGATCGACGAAACCGTTGCCGCTGCAGACAGGCCAGTCGGGACGCGTCGCCGAAGAAGTGGGGACGCAGGTGAGCGTCTGCTTATACTTCACGTCCTGGTATTCCTGGTTCAACTCATCGATCATGAGGTAGCTCGCGCCGAGGCCGACCGAGAGGTTGGACAGGATGCGTTTCGCGGCGGCCACGCCGATGCCGGTCGACGAGCCGCGAGCGTTGGCGGTGCGGTGGAAACGATCGAGGCTGCCGTAGTTCTCCACGAGATCGTTCTGATCCTTGAGCTCCGAATCGTTGGCGAAGAGGCCGAAGCCGACCGCGAGACCGGGCCAGACGCTGTCGAGCTTCTGCAGGCCGCCGAAGAACGGCGCGAAGGTCCCGCCGCTCTTCTCGGTGAAGTCCTGGTTGCCGATCGTCTTCTTATAGGTCACCTTCTTTTGGTAGAAGGCGTTCGCCGAACCGGACAGGTCGTTCGTCAGAGCGAAGCCGAGGCCGGCGGGGTTGTAGACGATGGCCGAGGCGTCGTCCGCGATCGCCGTGAAAGCGCCGCCGAGGCCCATCGCCCTCTCGCCCACTACGAGGTTCTGGTAGTGGAATTGATCCGCGCGCGCGGTGAAGCTGCAAAGAGCGAGGCCAGCCAGGAGTAAACGAGAGCTGCGATTCATCTATCAGTCCTTTCCATGGTCGATAACTGTTTCAGCCTTCTCCGCCTTGCCGTCGCCTTCGTCCTTCGAAGGTTCGACGCCCTTGATGCGTTCTTTGATCGCGAGGTAGCGCTTGCGGCCCTTGGCGCCGACGGATTCGTTCACCTTCATGGCGATCAGGACTTTCTTGATATTGGCGACGCGATCGGGGACGGGAGGGTGGGTCTTGTCGAGCACGGTCTTAGGCGCCGCGTCCTCGGATTTCTGCTTGCTGAGGCAGTAGTTCTGGTCGTGGCCGCGATTGACCTCGAGGCGGCAGAGGAAGTTCACGAGGCCCTTGGGATAATAGCCGGCGTTGATGGCGAAGCGGGTGCCTTCGCGATCCGCCTCGTATTCCAGGTCCGCGCCCAGGCCTTTTTCGGTGATGAGGTTCATGCCGGCCTTAGCGGCCTGCAGGATGTTGAGGCCCGCGGAGGCACCCGAGACGTAGCGCGCGACGAGGGCGCCGATTGCCGAGTCTTCCGGCTCCGGCCGCTTGCGGACCTTCACCTCGTCGGGGAGCTCGTTGAATTTCGAGGCCTTCTCGCTGAGTTTCTTCTGCTCCTCGTCGCTCATCTTGGTCAGCGCGTTGAGCATGTGCTTCTTGCCGACGTGCGTGATCTCGTGGCCCAGCACGTGCGCGAGCTCGGCTTCGTTGCTGGCGTTCTTGATGGCGCCGAGCGAGACGAGGATATAGCCGCCCGGGCAGGCGAAGGCGTTCACTTCATCCGAATAGAAGACGTCGAACATATAATGCCGATCGGGATAATCCGAGTAGCGGGCGACGAGGTTGCCGACCTCGTTCACGTAGCGCACGAGCTTCTCGTCCGGATAGAGGCCGTAGAACTTCACGAGGCGGCCGGCCATGTTGCGGCCGATCTCCATCTCCGCGCGCGCTTCGTCCAGCTTCTTCTGCTCTTCCGTCGGGGCTTTCGCCGCCGCTGCGGGCGCGGTTTCCTTCGCTTCATCCTTCGCATCGGATTTCGGCGTCGAACAGCTGGCGAGGATAGCCAGGAGACTAGGCAATACGAAGTTCATGCACGCGGCGCGGCGAGGTCTGGGAAGCATGAGGCTGGCTCCTGCTGATAAGGGCATACGCTATAGGGCCATTGTATCAAGAATGGCGAGGCAAAGTCTGACCAGCGCTTCAGATCATAAGATGGGATTATGCATAAAATTGTCATAAAGATGGGATAATTCACATAAACTTTAAGATTTTTTTCAAATTTTTGCCGTTTTTCCACTTGAACTTTTGCATAGGTGAGGTAACTATGCGGATGCAAATCTTATTTATGCATTCATCACGCATACAGGTGCTCGCCCATGCAGGAACAGAATCGTTTGAACGTCATCGCCGACGTCATCCGCGGCAACAAGGTTGAAAACCAGCACGTTCTGAAGGAACTGCTGACGGCCCGAGGCTTTGAGACGACGCAATCGAGCATTTCGCGCGACCTCAAGAAGCTCGGCGTCGTGAAGGTCGACGGTTACTACAAGACGCCCAGCATCGCGCCCGGCGAATCGAGCAAGGTCGATCGACTCGATGCGACGACCGCCGGCGATAACCTCATCGTCCTGAAGACCGGGCCCGGCAACGCGAACCGCGCGGGCTTCATCATCGACCGTTCGGCCATTCCCGGCATCCTCGGGACGATAGCCGGCGACGATACGATCTTCGTCGCCGTCGCCAACAGGCAGCAGCAGGCCAAGGTCCTGCGTAAGATATTCGCTTTATTCGACTGAAAGAACCATCAAGGGGGATCTCTCATGAGCACTCAGGACGTGAAAAAAATAATATTGGCTTATTCCGCAGGCCCCGAAACCTCCGTAACCGCCAAGTGGATCAAGGAAACCCATAACTGCGAGGTCGTGGCCTTCACCGCCGACATCGGCCAGGGCGCGGAGCTCTCGGGCCTCGAGGCCAAGGCGCTGAGCACCGGCTGCTCCTCCATCTTCGTCGAGGACCTCAAGGACGAATTCGTCCGCGATTACGTCTTCTACGCGGTGAAAGCGAAGGCGGTCTACGAAGGGCATTACCTGCTCGGCACTTCCGTGGCCCGTCCCGTGATCGCGAAGAGGCAGATCGAGATCGCGCAGAAAGTGGGCGCCGACGCCGTCGCCCACGGCGCCACCGGCAAGGGCAACGACCAGGTGCGTTTCGAGCTGACCTACTACAGCCTCAAACCCGATATCAAAGTCATCGCCCCCTGGCGGTCGTGGCCGTTCAAGTCGCGGACCGACCTCATCAACTACGCGAGCGAGCATAAGATCCCCGTGACCGCGACGGCGGCGAAGCCTTATTCGATGGACGCGAACCTCATGCACGTGAGCTACGAGGGCGGCATCCTCGAGGATCCTTGGGCCGCTCCGCCCGAAGACATCTTCCTCCTTACGAAGCCTTTGGACCGGACGCCGGACGAGCCGACCCTCATCACGCTCAGCTTCGAGCGCGGCGTGCCGGTGGCGGTGAACGGCGAGGCGATGGCGCCCGTCGCCCTCCTCACTTATCTCAACGAACTCGCCGGGACGCACGGCATCGGCCGCGTGGACGTCGTCGAGAACCGCTTCGTGGGCATGAAGTCGCGCGGCGTCTATGAAACGCCGGGCGTGACCGTCCTCCATCAAGCCCACCGCGCGCTCGAGACCATCACTCTCGATCGCGAGGTCATGCGCCTGAGGGATGGCCTCTCCGTGAAGGTCGCCGAGATGATCTATAACGGTTTCTGGTTCGCTCCGGAGTTCCAGGCGATCCGCGGCATGATCGAAGGCATGATGCACACGGTCAACGGCGACGTGAAGCTGCGCCTCTTCAAAGGCAACGTGACGACGCTCGGACGCCGTTCGCCCAACACGCTCTATAACGAGCAGCTCGCGACCTTCGAAGCGGATAAGGTCTACAACCAGGCTGACGCCGAAGGCTTCATCAAGCTCAACGCCCTCCGCCTCCGTATGAGGCCGCAGGGATGAAATCGCTCTGGGGAGGCCGCTTTACCGGCCCACGTGATGATTTTTTCGCGGCTTACAACGACTCCTTCCGTTTCGATCTTCGCCTGGCGGAGGTCGATATCGTAGGTTCGAAGGCCTATGCGAAGGCCCTGGCGCGCAGCGGCATCTTCTCCGAGGACGAGCTCCATAAGGTGCTCGCGGGCCTCGAGACGCTCGAGCAGCGCATCAGGACCGACGCCGATTGGATACCTGCGGCTCTCGAGGCGGGTTATGAGGACGTGCACGCGTTCGTGGAGATGGAGCTCACCAAGCTCACCGGCGACCTCGGCAAGAAGCTGCACACCGGCAGGAGCCGCAACGATCAGGTGGCGACCGACCTGCGCCTCTACCTCCGCGGCGCCCTCGATCAGACTCGCGAAGGCATCAAAGCTTTGCAGCTCTCGCTCTTAGGCCTCGCCGAGAAGCACCGCGAGGCGGTGATGCCGGGCTACACGCACCTGCAGAAGGCCCAGCCCATACTCTTCGCGCACTTCATGCTGTCCTACGTGGAGATGCTGAAACGCGACGACGCGCGCCTGCGCGATGCCCGGGAACGCGTCAACGTCATGCCGCTCGGCTCGGGCGCGCTCGCCGGCAACAGCCTCTCGATCGATCGGGAGGCCTTGGCCGCCGACCTCGGCTTCGCCGCCATCACCGCGAATTCGCTCGACGCGACTTCCGATCGCGATTTCGTCATCGAATATATGAGCGCCTGCTCAGTTTCCATGATGCACCTCAGCCGCCTGGCGGAGGATCTGATCCTATACAGCACCGACGAGTTCCGTTTCATCCATCTCGGCGATCAGGTCTCCACGGGCTCCTCGCTGATGCCGCAGAAGAAGAATCCCGACGCGCTCGAACTCATTCGCGGCAAGAGCGGCCGCGTCTACGGGCATCTCATGGGCATGCTCACGGTGATGAAGGGTTTGCCTTCCTGCTATAACAAAGACATGCAGGAGGACAAAGAAGCCCTCTTCGATACGATCGACACCTGGACCTCCTCGCTTCGCGTGATGAAACTCGTGATAGATACGCTCACCATACAAGAGCAGCGCATGCGGCACGAGGCGGAGCGCGGTTACATGAACGCCACCGACCTCGCGGATTACTTCGTGATGAATGGAATCC
>JASLCY010000071.1 GCA_030151925.1 Oligoflexus sp. | reverse complement strand
GGATTCCCCATGGCCTTGGCTCTTGATGGCAACATCCAGGGTCTGCTCAGCGATATGGAGCGTCGCGCGAGTGGCCTTGAGGCCGTGCGGAAGAGCCGCCTGAATAGAGAGAAGCCCCTGCCCGTCCACGACGTCCGTGGTGATATGCGGAGCAGGAGCGGCTTCGGTTTCGATCCAGATCGGTTTATAAGGTCCCACTGCGGCGACCGGCGGGCACCAAGCCGGGATCCGACCCAACAAAGTCGTGCGTATCCAGCGGAGCTGCTGGTTATCCACCAATTTGGTTTTCCAGCGCGGACGGGGACGACGTTCTTTGAGAGCGGCCTTTAGCGAGCGGAAACGCAGACTGAGACGACCCGAACGCGGGCGTTCACTCATATCAACGCGATGGCTCAGATACATGCTGGAGGAAACGAGGATGGATTCGTCATTCCAGAAGACTTCGGCGAGCGTCGCGAGGCCGTCGAACACGAGAGCGACAGGACCCGAGTCCGGCAAAGACACATCGGCCTGATACCAGTAGTCGAGCTCATCATAATCCTGGCCGCCGTAAACGAAGCGGCCGGCCGCGCGATCCGCCGAGGCGATAGTCCCAGGGACCTGCGCTTCATGACGTTCCGGATTGAGTCGTAGGATATCTTTTGGAGACTGCGCCTGCCCGGGGGGCACCGCGATCCATTCGAATCGAGCGTCCAACGCTTGTCTGGTCGCAGTATCCAAGGCTCGCAAAAGCGCCATCGATTAGAACCTTTTTTTAAGCAAGTCCATGCCTACGGCCCAGCGCTTCTCGATCTCGTCGAGCATAGGAGAGAAGTCGACCGGGCGCTTGGTGGCCACCGTCCGGGCGGTCTTCAGCACCATACTCTTCACTTCGCCGGAAATAGCCTGAAAATGCGTCCCGATCTCTTGCCAGCCCTGGCCCGGTTCATGGGCCTCGAGCCAATCGAGATAGAACGCGGCGATCTCGAAAGCCGATCCCAGCTGCCGGTAATTGGCGAAGGCATAGGCATGAAACGCTTCCATGCCGCCCTCCTGCATCGCCGCGACGTCGGCCGGGAACTGCGCCTTCCAACGGGTCACGGGATTCTCGCGTGGAGCCTTCTCGAGATATTTCTTGAGCTGCTCCTTGGAAGCCGCGACCAATTCGGGCGCCGCCAGGCGCTTGATCCGATCCAGGCGGATGAATTCAACGAAGAACGGCATATGGTTGGGGTCGTGCAGGTTCCCGAGGCGCATCAACGCCTCGAAATCCTCGCCGTCGAGCTTATAATAACCGGCGTTATGGAAATACCACATCGCGCGCTGCTCAAGATCGATGGCCTGGATGCCTATCGTGGTCTTGGTGTGCTTCGCGCGGTAGTCGGTCCCCTTCGTATCGGGCAGATAATAGGCATCCGCTTCGGTCAGCACGATGCGGCCGAGGCGGAGTTGGGTCAATGCGTTCTCGAGCAGCGACTTCCATGGATTCAATTCCTGGACGTCGAGGCCGTAGAGCGAGAACACGGCGTCATGCGAAGGCTTGAAGAAAGTCCATTGGTCGCCGTCGAAGTCGATGGCGAACACGGTATTCAACGCCGCCAGCGGGTCGAGGCCGAGCGCGTTCAGGACTTCCAGCCAGACATCGATATAGCAGTTCGTCTCCGGCCACGCGCGTTCACCGCGGTGCAGCGCGTGCGGGACATAGGATTCGACCTCTGTGAGCGGGAAGGCGGAAATTTTCATGGCCAGAGTATCTCACGCACGTTCTTCGGCCAGGCCTTCACGTCCATGCCGTGGGTCTTGAGCAGGGCCATCACGATCCGCTCCATGCCGAAGCCGAGGCAGGCGGTCTGGGCGACCTGGCCGTCGGCGGTCTTGATATCGAAGAGCTTGCCGAAGTGTTCCTGATGGTAGTTGAACGAGCAGACCGCGGTCGGTTTCTCTTCGGAGATCACGGGGACCACGATCTCAAACTTAAGTTTCTGCTCGAGCTGGTTCATGGCGAGCATGCGACCGCCGCGGCCGAAGAAAGGATCGGCGGCGACTTCCGACTTGGCGGGAAGGCCGAGCGAAAGGAGAACGTCGAGGCCGCGCTGCAGCCAGGTATTGCGCCAGGTCACGACTTCGTCGGGGCTGCCGACGCGAACGAATTCACGAACGCGGAAAGCCTGCATGCGGGTCGGCTCCGGCGAAGGCTCATTGCGGAAAACCCAGTTCTGCATGTCGACTGAACGGCCATTCTTAGGCAAGGTGCCCGTGAAGGTCGGATACACCGGATAACAGGCCGCGGGCGTGAGGCACACGTCGGTCATCGACATGCAATCGCCCCAATCGTGGCCTTCGTGGACTTTGGTGCTCAATTCACGGGCTTTGAGCTCAGTGCCCTTGAACGAATAGAGGATGCCGGCAAAGTGCGGGAAAGAATCGAGGTATTCGCTCTTTTCCAGGACTTGGCGATTCAGGGTTGGAGGAAACGCCATGACTTCCGCGCCGTCGGCCGCAGCCACGCGGGTGATCAACGCATCGAAGCGGCGGAGGATATCTTCGAAGGTCGCGCCGCGGCCGAAGATGCCCTGCACGCCGACGGGAATGATGTGGCCGTGCTGCACGAGGTCGTTATACAGGCTTTCGTTCGAGAATTCTTTTTTCATGGCTCGTCCTTACTGGTCTTTGTGTACGAGCAGCATCGCGGCGTTGCTCGAAAGGATACGATCGTTGCTCACCATGAGCGCGCCTGAGAACGAATCGCGGAGGTGACGCCCCATCGCGAATTTGGAATCGTTTTTATATCCCATGATACCACAAACGGTCAGAGCTGATTGTACCAATTGCGGAAGCATCTGAGTCGCTGAAATCTTCATGTGGTTGATCTTGAGCGCGAACGCGAGGGACGAGAGCTCGTCGTCCGCCGTCTCCGGGCTGGCGATGATAGCCTCATACTCTTTCAAGACGTTGAGTATGGAGGAACGCAGCACGTGCAGGTCGTTGGACAGCTCGGCGAAACGCAGCGCGGTCGGAGGCGTCTTGCCGGGATTCTGGCGAGCCTGGGTCTGCACGAAGAGTCGGGCCTTGCCTACCGCGCCGGCGCCGGTTCCCATCCATACGCCGCCCCAGAGGAGGTGCGAGAAGGGGACCATGGTGTCGCTCGCGATCTTAGCGAAGGGCGTTTCCATGATCTGCTGGACGTGGCCTTTGGATTCCAGGCGGAAAGGGGGGCTGCACGTGCCGCGCATGCCCATGGTGTCCCAGTTGCCCTTCTGGACCAGGGTATAGTCGCCGTCTTTAGCGATAAGGACCAAGGATTGATCGCTCGGAGCCGCACCGGGATGCGCGCGCGCCGTAACGAGGAGAAAATCGGCGTAAGCGCCGTAGGAGATGGTCGTTGCGTCTTTGTT
>JASLCY010000604.1 GCA_030151925.1 Oligoflexus sp. | reverse complement strand
TGGACGACAGGAACGGCCGGGGCCGTAGTGTTGCCGAAACGCGAGCAGGTCTTGCAGAAAGCCAAGGAACTCCTCGAAAGCTGGAACATTTCCTATGTTTACGGCGGCAGCACGCTCGGCGACCCGAAGACCTGCGAGGCCTGCAACGCCTGCCTCGACACCCATAGATCGAAGCCCAAGGAGCGCCTGATCGATTGCCCCGTGTGCTCCAAATGCAGTTTGGATTGCAGCCACTATACCTATGAGGTCTTCAAGCAGGCCGGGCTCGAGTCCACTTATCTGACGACGGCGCTGATGAACACCCTGAGCCCCGAGGAACTTGCGGGACGTTACAGCATGCTCGACATCGGTTCGGATGTGAGGCGGGCCATGCCGGGAGATTTATTGGTCTTTGACGGGCATGTCGTGCTTTTGGAAAAGGTTTTTCCGGATGGGCGCGGCGATGTGATTCATTCGACCGCGGGCCGTGAGCTCAAAGGGCCTGGCAACGGCATTCAGCGAGAGCGCAGGGTCGCCTTGGCCAATTTCCGTGGGCCAGTTCTTCGTATTCTTCGACATCTTGACCTAGCCAAAGAGATGCGAGACTTCTACATCCAGCGCCGGATGGGAAGTCGCGACGCAGCATCGGCCACCAAATCTCACGAATAGTTTGAACCAAAAGCGTTTTTCTTTTACCCTAGGCCCACATTTCCCGGGGCCCTATCCCCCGTTTAGCAACTTTTGAAGGACTCTGTTATGTACGCAACGACCGACTTTAAACGAGGTTTGAAAATTGAATATAATGGCAAACCTTGGGTAATCGTTGAATTCCAACACGTGAATCCAGGTAAAGGGTCGGCTTTCGTTCGTACTCGTCTGAAGAACCTCGAAACCGCGCAAGTCCTTGAGATCACCTTCAAAGCTGGCGAAAAAGTACCGGTTCCAGATCTCGAATACAAAGAGATGCAATACCTCTACAACGATGGCGTGAACTACACGTTCATGGACCTCGCGACTTACGATCAGATCGTCCTGAAGGAAGAGGATATCGAAGACGCGAAAGACTATATCGTCGAAAACAGCATCGTGAAGGTGACCTTCTTCCAGGGTCGCGCCGTGGCTGTCGAAATCGATAACTTCGTCGTCCTGCAGGTGAAAGAGACCCAGCCGAACATCAAGGGCGATACCTCGGGCGGCGGCGGTAAACCGGCGACGATGGAAACCGGTCTCGTCGTGACCGTGCCTTTCCACATCTCGGAAGGCGATCTGCTCAAGATCGATACTCGTACGGGTGAATACGTCGAGAAGATGAAGAAGTGATTATTCCGCGAGTGCCGCATCCAGGTGCGGCACTCAGCGTCGACTCAAGATCAAGCGCCCCGCCTGCTCCCCGCATTGTTTCGGAACCCACAAAGCCAGCTCTGTTGCGTCTGCCATCAAAACCTTGATTTCATTGCCGGAATCTTTTTCCCAGGCCAGGTGTTTTACCGTGCGCCCCAGATAGATGTCGGTCGAAGTCCTGCGCAGTACGAGATCCGTCGCCTCGCCTTCGATCACGCCGCTGCTCAGCGCCGCAAACGTCTTCCCGTCCTGGCCGGTTTCCTCGAGCGTTTCCTGGAACGTTTCTTCATCCATGACAAAGGACAGCTTGAGAGTGGGGGAGACGCCCTGCGCGGGACCTTCGCAGTCCGTGCGCGCGAGGTTCCAGCGGCCCGCGAGCTGCTTGCGGCTCGGCGCCGAGCACGAGGCGAGCGTCATCATAAGGAATGTAAGGGCGAGGCCCTTCATCACGGGACTCCTTAGTCCGAGAGGGGGATCCAAGGGGAGGCTTCGGCAGAATCTACGCGGAGTTGAGAGGCAAGGATTGCCGTTCACGAGACCTTTACGCATGACAACCGGGTGCTAGAATCGTAAATAGAGGTTATTGGCATGAAAAGCGGTCTTGAAGAATTCCTAAAAAGAATCGAGGCGAAACCGACCAACGAAACGTTGATCGATCGTTTCATGACGCTCGCGCTGGAAGAAGAAGGCGTCGACCGCATTCTTTACTTGAAGAAGCTGGTGGGCCTCCTCCTGAAGAGCAATCCCTATGCGGCCCTGAAAGCGGCCTATGTGGAGCTCCAGGAAGCGCGCAAGGAAAAACTCACGACCGAATACGAGGTCGGCGCCCTGAAGGACGTCGAATCCTGTTTCATCAATCTCGGCCGAACGGAAAACGCCGCCCTCGTGCGCGAAGAGATCAACAAACTCGCGTCGGGCACCATCGCGGATCCTGCAAACCGCCCGGCGAAGCCATCAGCCGCTCCGGCTCGCAGCGCGCCGCGTCCCGCCTCGAAACCGGGTGCGCCGGTCAAAGACCCGGTGCCGCTTGATTTCGGCGAGAATAACGAACCGACTCATTCCGCTCCTTCTCCGGAAGCGCAGCAGGCGCTCGAAAACGCGCGCGACCCCGCGCGCCCCATGAAGACGCAAGAGCCTTCACCCGGGCTTGAGATAAAACCTATTCCGTCCTTCCCGAGCGACGAGTTCAAGTCGCTGGCGACGAAGATCGAACCCCTCAAGACAGCGGAAGCGGAGAAACCCGCATCGCGGAAGATGACGCGCAATGCCCCGAAAGCCTCGGCAGCGCCGGCCGCTGCCGCTCCGGCGCCGAAACCTGCGCCTCAAGCCGTCGAAGCACCGCCGGTCGCGAATGATTTCCATACTGCGGTAGCCGCGCCGGCCGCGAATGCGCCCGCATTCGCCTCGGCGAATGAATCGAGCCTCTCGAATGAGACCGATCTGGAAGGCGAAACGCAGGTCTCGCCCTTCCTCGCTCAAAAACTCGGGCCGGCGGCAGCCGCTCCGGCTTCGAAAGCGCCCGGCAAAAGCGTTGCCAAAAGCAAAGAGGAACCGGCGCCCAAAGCCAAGGCTCCGGCTCCCAGCAAACCGGCGCCAGCTCCCGCGGCCGCCAAGCCCGTCCCGGCGCCCGCAGCTGCGAAACCGGCTCCCGCTCCTCAGCCGCAGGATGATGATGAAGACGATCAGGGTTCGTTTGCGATCGAATACACGAAGCGCAATCCCTCAGCGGCCGAAGCCGGCGCCAAAGGCGCTGGCGAAGAAGGTCTGAAGGATCTGCCCGAACAGCATTTCTATACGACGCCTTCGCCCGAGATCGACGAGCAATACGAACCGCAGCCGTTCTTCCAACCCGACGATGATGATGAGGAAGTCCCGCAGCAGGACGCGCCGCGCCGTCCCGGTGAACGCACGATGCTCCTCTCTCTGGAGAAGCTGAACGAGAGCAAGGACCAGACCGATCTCGCGGCCGCTTCCGCCAAGAGCATCCAGGATGTGGACCTACCGGTGAATTCCGGCCCCAATTTCATGGTGCTGCCGGATGACGACGAAGACCTTCCGGCCCTGACGCGCGAGACTCTGGCGAATATGCGAGCCAGCGCCAGCACCCCTAACTTCGATCCCGATCGTTCGCATGCCTCCCTTATGTTCCAGAGCGGCAATGCCAGTTCGTTTGAACTCAGCGCGGACGAAGACACGGTGAACGAGGCGCTGCCTCAGGCGGAAGAAGCGAAAGCACCGATAAAACCCGCAAAATCCTCCGTTTCGCTCTTCGCCCTCGGCGATGACGCGGACGATGAGAATCCGGCTCGGGACGCATCTTCCGGAACGACGGCTGATGCGCTGGCCGATCCTTTCGCTGCGCTCGGAACCAATGTGGGAATGCCGTTCCTCAGTTTCGGATCCGAAACCGAAGCGGCTCCCAGCCAGGCGGCTGGTGCGGTGAAGCCTGCGCTCGATGAAGAACCCGTCGCCGATTATACGCTCGATATGTTCGCCGATGACGAACAGACGAAGAACGATATCGCGCCCGAACCCAAGACCACGATCGAGCTCAAAGCCGAACCGAAGGTCGAAGCCGGCGTTGAGGTCAAGGCCGAGCCTAAAGCCGAACCGAAGGTCGAGGCGAAACCCGAACCTCAGGGCGAAACCCGGGTCGAAGTGAAAGTCGTTCCGCGTCCGGAGTCGATGACCGTGGCCCCGGCCGCCGCCGCGACCCTGGTCGCTTCCATCCCGATGCACGAGCCGGAGCTGGACTTCGCGCTCGAAGAAGCGGAAGCCGAGGCCTCGCTCCATCGCGAAGAGAACCTGCAGCCGACCGCATCCGCAAAACCTGCGATGCTCGAGACCTGGGAACTTTTCCAAGAGCGCCTCAACGCATCCTCGGCTATCCAGATCTCGCGGATGCAGGGCGTGGACTTCGTCAAACGCCTTCTGCACGCGAAGACCGAGACGCCTCTCGTGCAGAAAACGCTCGATCGCCTGCTGCAGTTCGTCATGAGTCCGGTCACCGAAGAAAGCTATCTCGCCGTCTCCGAGTGGCTCTTCGAAGAACTCGACCCCATGGCGACGCATCAACTGCTCGAAGCGCTCGGCATGCAGGACGAAGGCATCAACCTCTACACGCATCATCTCGACCTTCTCACGGCGCGGCATCAGCACAGGCGCGCGCTCAGCGTGATGCGCGATCTCCTGCGCTTCGAGCTCGATATGCGTTGGTATCGTGAAAGTTATCCCTACCTGGTGAAGGTCTGGGCGAAGTTGGGTCTCGAGGGCTGGCACTGGCGGGAGGAAGAGGGCAGTCAGGCCTTCTGCGATCGTCTGGTTCGTCGCGAAGACCCTCTATTATTCGCCCTGCTCGCTTAGAGCCTTGTCTCCGAAGGTTTTCGGATAGGCTCTTAGATTAGAACAGGCCGCGGACGGCCAGGATGATCAGGAGAGCGAAGATCGTCGTGAGAGTCCTCTTCTCGCTCTTCAGCGAAGCCGAGAAGTTGTCCGGCCACTCGATCTCTTCGAGCTTCGGCAGACGCTGCGGAACCCAACGAGGCGTCGTACGACAGAAATCTGCATAATCCTGCCCAAAACGATCGATCAGCAAATTCTCCTCAAAACGCACGATGAAGTGGTACTGCACGCAGAAGAGCACGACGGTCGCCGCGAACAGCCAAACCACGCCGCCGAAGAGCGCGAAGCCGGCCGTGATACCGAAGTTACCGACATAAAGCGGGTTGCGCACGAAAGCGAAAGGCCCGGTGGTGATCAGCTTCTGGCCCGTGCTGTGGCTGCGGGTCCGCGATACGGTCCCGATGAACGCCACGCTGTAAATGCGGAAGAGCTCGCCGAAGTTGATGAGCATAAAACCGAGCGTCGCGGTCAGCGCCGTCGGTTGGCCGTAGACGAGAAGAAGAAGGATGAGAGGGATCGGCGTATAGTCCCGCGATTTGAAGAACCACTCTCCGATGCGCACGTTGAGGTCTCTCGCCGGTGCGACTGCGCCTTCTGTCATTTCCATCACTCCCTCATTCAGGCTGAAATTCTAAAGCTAAGTGTTTACATCGAAATTCGTCGTTAGGCGATCAAGAAGTTTCAATCTCCGCCGTCATCTCGCCCGGCAAAGTCTGCCGGATCTTATCCAGGATTTCGCCCTGTTCGCCATTCCAAACATCGAGGCCGAGCACCGGCGGGAGAATACGCACGAGCGTGAGGTCATGGGCCGTGCCGAAGCTCTTGCGGAACAGGTCCTCAAAGCACTCGCGCGCTGATTTCCCTTGCGAGAACAAATAGATAACGTCTTCCTGATCCTTCCAGAAAGCGTCGATGAAACTCAGGGAGGGCAGGCTCATGCGCAGCAGCTCGTCCTTCACCTCATCGACGATCTGCTTCTTCAGCACGCGCTCGGGCTCCTCGGAGTCCTGCTGCGTCTGGGTTTCTTGCCAACGCCGTTTTGCCACGATGTTGAGCAGCTGAGTCGGAACCGTGCGTTTCTCGACGCGGATGCGGAGCAGGATGCCGTCCTCATAGAGGCAGTCGCTCAGGGTCCAGTTATCCTCGCTCGCCTGCCGGTCGTCGAGTTCGGGATTATCAGGCAGCACCCAACCGAATTCGAGCTCCTGCGTCGCGTTTTGGAGTTTGAGGCTCTTCGCCTGGTAGGGCGCGAACTTCTTGTTGAGCTCGCCGACGCTCAAACGCTTTTCGCGGCCTATCACCCGATAGCGGGTCAGGGAGAAACTTCCGTTCTGAAAGCCCATGCTTTGCTCCAAGGGAGGTTCTGGGATGAATGGCAAAAAGGGAGTCTAACCCCTCCCTGCCGGCGAAGCAAGAATCCTTCGAGCCCAAACCGCTTGATGTCACAGTTGGATTCGGGAAAATTTGCGCTATGTCTAAAGGCGGTTTCTAAGGGCTCTCTTAAGTTTTGTTGGCGGAGGACGACAAGGATATTACAGAGCTTTGGAAGTTAGCAGGGAGCTAAAAATGGCTGAGTATAGGGCGACTGACTACGAGACCTACCGCGAGATCATGGGCGAACTCATCAAACCTATCCTTGCCGAAGGCCTCGACGCTGAAACCCTCAAGAGCCTCTACGAATCCAAAGCCGTGTACCTCGAAAACCTGCGCATGAAGTGCTTCAAGGAATTGAACAGCGAGAAACGCGTTTCGCACTTCACCTGGGATGACTACCACCTCATCTGCCGCGCGATCAAAGAAAACACCAGCCACGTCCGCCAGCTGATACTCGTCGCCGTCACGGCCAAGCTCGAGACGCGCAAAGCCTGCTGAATCCCTGTTCTCCACGTCGACAAACGATCTTCGCCGCGGCGCCCCGAGCCCGCGGTTTTTTGTTATGAGGCCGCCCCTCCCATTTCTGCTAGAATACTCTCCGAAGGTCCACCCGAGCTCAGGAGAACCCCATGGCAGAACGCTGGCTGGTCATCGACGATTCCGCAACGATCCAACGCGTGATCAAGCTCGCGTTCCAAGACTACGACGTGGCCATCACGGAAGCGGACTCCTGCCAGGAGGCGCTGCGCGAGCTCTCGCGGAGCGCGGCCAGCCTCGTGATCGCGGACGCGGCGCTGGCCGGCGTGCAGAGCGTGAGCGACTTCTCGCGCCTGCAGCAGACCTCGCCGCAATCGGCGTTCGTCATCCTCGAGGGCAGCTACGATCACATCGACGAAGCCCAGTTCCGGAGCGCGGGATTCCAGCATTTCCTCAAGAAGCCCTTCGATGCCGCGCAATTGATCGCGGTCACCCGCCAGGCTTTGGGCCGGACGATCCCGCATCGTTTCGAAACGGAGGAAGAGGATGAGGACGCGGCGCCGGCGAGCGGATTCGCGGCCGCGCAGCAGCAGGGCGCGAAAGCCTTCGGCGCGTCGCCGGCGGCGGCCAGCGCGTTCGGACGTTCCGACGACGCGCGCGAGCAGACCAAGACGCAGATCGCGGCGGCGCCGGGATTGAGCGTTCCGCCCGTGCCGCCTTCGCCCGCGCTGGGCCGGCCGCTGGTCGAAGAGTCGTTCGACCTTGGTTTCGAAGACAGCACCAACGCCGCCAAGGCCCAGGAATATCATCCGCAGTACGCGCAGCCGCAGGGGAGCGCGACCGCGAAAGCCGGTGGTTTTACGCTGGCGGACGAGAATGCCCTCGAGCGCGGCATGGAACCGGAGGCCTACGCGGCCTCGCCTTTGAACGGCATGCTCGAACCCATGCTGCGTGAGGAAATGACCCGTTTGGTGCGCCAGACTGTTGAGGAATATTGCCGGAAGCACTTTGCCGAGATAGCTCGGGAGTATTTGGGCCGCGAAATTGACCGTCTTAGTCAAGAACGCTCAAGGCTCCTCGTTGACAAATAGACTGGTTTCGAGCAAAGTCCCTCGGTTCACTTCGTAGCTTTTAGGGGCTTTTTTATGCATGAATTGCACGGTATTCAGATCGAACCCATCATCGAACGAGCTCTGGAGGAAGACTGGGGTTACGGCGATTGGACGACCGATCTTTGTGTCGAGAAAGGCCGTAAAGCGAAGGCTCGCATCATCTGCAAG
>JASLCY010000120.1 GCA_030151925.1 Oligoflexus sp. | reverse complement strand
CCTTTTGTGGCTCCGCTGCCGCCGCTGGCACAGCCAGTCAGGGCGTAAGCGCTAAGCGCGAGTTGAATGACCAATATGAATTTCATCGCTCGATCCTCCCGGAGAGAATTAGGGGACATGTCTAAGCCTAACATCGCCGGGATGGGCATGAGTTGCCTAGAAGCCCCTGATAGAGGAAAGGGCTAGGCCCGAGGAGAAGGGTGCCCGGAGTGTACACACTCGTACATGAGGAGCGCCCGACGACGACGAACGACGCCATTTCCTCTATCAGGGGCTTCTAGGGGTTAGCCTTGGCGGCCGGGGAATTCAGCCCAGATTTCGGGGACGAATAAGCGTCCATAGACGTCTTCCCAGGGCGGGAGCATGATCTTGCTGGGATCGGTCGGCTTGTTGTCGAGCGGCAGGCGGATCTCCCCGCGTTTTCCGCCCGACCAGATCAGCTCACCATTATTGGTGTCCACGAGCAGCAACAGGATTTCCGCTGAACGCGTCGCGTAATAGATGCCCCGGTCGTCGATGATACGGCCCTGGGCCTCGACGAGGAAGGGAAACAGGACAGCGTCGGAGCCGGTCGTGGAGCGACTGAGGCCGCTCAGCCAGAGACGCCAGTCAGAGCGGACGGCGACGACTTCCTTATAGTAGCTCATCCCGTTCCGGCACGCTTCGCAGGCCTGGCCCGGCCGGAACCAGAGATCGTCGAGCTGATCGAGCTGCGGGCCTTTCGGCTCCCGCTCCAGCAGTTGTTTGACGACCTGCGGAGCGATCCCGCGCATATACGGTTGGCCGTCGAAACCAGCTAACACGTACTTGTCGAACCGATCGCAGACACCGGTCACCTCCGCGTCGCTCACGCCCAGCTTTTCCTGGTTCGGGTAAAGCGCCCCTTGCGGCCACTTCCGGCACGGCAGGACGGTGATGCGTGCGGGAATCTGGGCGAGGTGGCTCTTCTGGACACCAAACTTGTCCGCTACGGGCGTGAGACAGGACGTCAGGGAAAAACCGACAGCGAGCGCGGAAATAAGATGTATCCAGATCGATTTCAAAACAGGCCCTCACATGCGCGGATTTATGTCAGGTTGTTATATCTTCTCGCCCTGAGCATCTCAAGTTCTACTTCCAGGCGTCTACTGTGGAAACGCATCCAGCGATTGAGCAACGCCGCCTGCTCCTCCGCGGGCAGCAAAAACCTCTCCGGAGGCACCTCCCGGCGACACCTCTGGGTCAGGCTGTAGAGGGCGATAGCCGCCGAAACCGATACATTGTAACTCTCGGTCATGCCGTGCATGGGTATCGTAAAACGATAATCGACGTGCTCGTCCCATTCCGCGGCCAGGCCCTGATGCTCGTTGCCGAACGCCAGCACCAGCGGCTGATCGATAGGCAGCGCGTCCAGCTCGTGCGTCGCGCCCTTCGGCGGATAAGCGGCGGCGATCTTATAACCGCGCTCGCGCAGGCCGCGGACGTAGACGCCCAGGTCGGTGAAGCGGGAATGGTCGAGCCAATGGTGGGCTCCGCGCCCGGAGGTGGAGCTGATCTTGGCGAACTTCTGGTAGATATTCACGTAATCGCAGTACTGGATGCCGTTGGCTTCGGCCGAGCGGAGGCAGGCCCCGATATTATGCGGATCGTGGACGTCCTGGAGGCAAAGGCGGATATAGGCGGTGCGCGCGGCAGCGATCTCGATCATGCGTTCTCGCCTCGCGGCGTTGATTCGCGGCTGCATGAGCTCCCAGGCATCGGGGATGCCAGGGTCCTCGCCGTTGAACATGTTGAGATCCCTGCGCACCATGGCTCAGGAATGCATTTCCGGCGAATCGATCGCAGGCGTATCAAGGGTCGCGTGCGGAACGGCCTCTTCCTCATCGATCACGAGCGTGGCGCCGATCTTCTCGAGCGCGGCGCCGACGAGGCTGCCGATGCTCGTGTCCGCCGCCTTGGTTTTATCGCCGAGGATATGCGTCGCGAAGTAGCGCAGGGCCGTCTCCCAGTTCTGATTGCGTTCCTCCGCCATCTCCCTGAGGCCCTTCATGCTCGCGTAAAGCTGCTCGAGGCGCGCGACTTTCAGCTGCCAGCGGCGAAGCTCCTCGGGTTTCACGTGACCCGACTCCTGCTTGAATTTCTCGAGCTGGGTCTGCGCGGCGCTGCGATCGCGGCGAGCGGCCTGGATCTGATTCTGCAATTCGCTCAGCTCGCGGCGCTGCGCGTCGGTCGCCGTGCGCACGCGCTCCTCGAAGTTGCGTTGGAAGGCCGCGAGCTCATCGAGCGCCGCCTTCTTCTCTTTCACCGCGTCGGCGAGCTGGACGGTCAGGACCTGGACCTGCTCCGCGAAATGCTCGTTCAACGCGTTCAGCTTCTGCACGATCTTGACCTGCTCGTCCTTCGCCTTGGCCGCATCGAGGCGCTCGTTTTCGAAACGGCGCTTCTGCTCCTCGAGCGTCTTCTCCGCTTTCAGGGTCTGTTGACGCAACTTCTCGAGCTGCTCCTTCTGGGCGCTGCGCTGGCCTTCGGCCTGTTTCCCATGTTGGATCAGCGCTTCATAACGAATCGTCGTATCGGCGAGCAGGGCCTTGGTCTCGAGCCAGTTCTTGCGCACGAACATCGCATACACGAATAGCACCGCCGCTGCGGCGCCGAGAAGAGTGGGTATCAGTTCGACCATGGTAGAAGTCCTTTTGTCGGGCTGTCAGTGGGGCACAGGTATTCGCCGCTTTTCTCCTGGAAAAGCAACGACTAATAGCGGAAGTGCTTGATACTCTCGCCTTTGCTTTCGATCTCGG
>JASLCY010000587.1 GCA_030151925.1 Oligoflexus sp. | reverse complement strand
CTCTGATCTTCTCCGGCCTGACCACCTACGAAGCCCAGCGCCTCAAACGCGTGGCCTGGCGCCTGGCCGAAACCGAACCTTCGGACGCCGCGCTCGAGAGCTACGTGAACGCCGGCGCCCTCAATATGTTCATGAACTTCATCGGCCTCTTCCTCAGCATGATGCAGCTCCTGGGCGGCCGCCGCCGCTAATCCATCCCAGCAGAATAAACGACGAAAGCCGAGGCCTAGCCCTCGGCTTTTTCGTTTGCTCCATGAAAAAAGCCGAGTCGGACTCGGCTTCGGCATCTGATTGATTTGGGGAGGCGGCGCTTAGTGAGGGCCGAGCACGTCATCGACGGCAATGTTCTGGCCGAGGGCACGGGTGCAGAGGTCTTCCGACTCGCCGCTGCCGACGAAGTGGAGAACGGCGCTGGCGTCCTTATGGGCTGCGAGTATGCGTTTGTTGCGTTCGACGAGCGCTTCTTCGCGAGCGAGTTTGCGATCCGTAGGGACGATGGAGAGACGGATGTTGTTCTGCATCGCCCATTCCGCCGTCAACGTTTCTGCGCCGGGTTCGGTGCCGATCACGATCGTCGAAACCTTGTGGCGACGGGTGTATTCACGAAGGGCGTTGGCGAGAAGGGAACGGTTTTGGAAGCTCTGCGATCCACAGACGATAATTTTCATTTGGCTCCGGGGATAAAAGAAAGGGTCGAAAAATTTGAGGTGCTCTGAAAATACCAGGCTAGTACTTCTCTGACAAGGGTGAATCTGCGTATCCGTAATGACATTGTTAAAAAAGTTCTAACCATTCGATATCACTGATAAACCACAGTCTAGCTCTAGATAGGGGAAAGTTGAAAATTGTACAAGGGTTTGTGAACAACTTTTACGGAGATTACAGCCATGAAATTCGCACTTCCTTTCGCCCTCGCGTTCGGCCTTCTGCCCACGATCGCTTGCTCGCACACCTCGTCCAGCGACACGACCGTTGCGAGCGACACGCCTGCGACGACCAACTCTTCGACCGCTGAACCCACAGCGAAAGAAGGCTGGAGCAAAGTGAAAGAAGGCACGCGTGAAGTCGGCCAGAGCGCAGGCGACAAAAGCAAAGAAGTCGGCCAGGATTTGAAGCAGGACGCGAAAGACGTCGGTCACGGCATCGCGCAAGGCGCGCGTGACACCGGCCGCGCGATCAAAGCCACGGCCTGCCCCGTCCTCGCCAACAAGACGACCAGAGCTTACTACACGAAGACCGACAGGTCCTACACCACCCTGCTGAGCGGTGACAAGGCCCTGCCTTCGGAAAACCGTGAGTGCTTCTCGACCGAAGCGAACGCTCGCGAAGCCGGCTACCACGCCGCGCAGTGAGGCTTCGTTAGGGACCGACGGAGGCTGCGGCCTCCGGTTCCAGCGGTCTTTCCCTCTCGAAGTCGCGGAATTCCTGCAGGGTGCTGAGCAGGAGCTTGCGATTGATGGGTTTGCTGAGATGCGAGTTGAAACCCTCGCTGAGGCAGCGCTGGCGCTCTTCGGCCATCGCGTGCGCGGTGAGGGCGATGATGGGCTTGCGGTAACTGAAACGGCGAAGCTCCTGGGTCGCCGCGTGCCCATCCATCTCGGGCATCTGCAGGTCCATGAGCACGACGTCGTAATCGCCCGATAGGGCCTTCTCCACGCCTTCCCGTCCATTCGTAGCCGTATCGACTATGGCTCCGCTCATCCTCAGCATGCGGCTGACGAGCAGCTGGTTGTCGAGGCTGTCCTCCACGAACAGGATGCGCATCTGGTTGAGCTGTATCGGTTGCTCTTCGAAGGGCGATTCGGCTTTGCGTTTGCCGGGAACGAAATTCTGCTCGAGATCCACTTCGCCGGGATCGATCGTGACCAGGAAGCAGCTACCCTGATCCAGTTCGCTCTCGATCAGCTCGACGTCGCCGCCGAGACTCAAAGCGAGTTTACGCGACAAGACCAGGCCGAGGCCCGTGCCACCGAAGCGGCGGGTCGTCGAGCTGTCCGCCTGGGCGAAAGGCGCGAAGAGGCGAGCCGCCTGATCCTTGGCGATGCCGCGGCCGGTGTCGCGGATCTCGAACGCGAGCTTCTGCGCCCCGTCCGCCGTCGTCAGGCGCTTGAGCGTGATCGCGATCGAACCGTGGTCGGTGAACTTGATCGCGTTGCCGACGATGTTGAAGAGTATCTGCCGAAGGCGCAGGGGATCGGTCTTGATGCGCGTCGGGACCTTGCCTTCGGTCGCGAGGGTGAGGCGCAGGCCTTTCTCGGTCGCTTCGAGGTCGAGCAGCATGTTGATGTCGGTGAGGATCTCGGCGAGCGGCACTTCCACTTTCTCGACGTCGAGTTTGCCCGCTTCGACCTTCGACAGGTCGAGGATGTCGTTGATGATGTTCGACAGGAGCTTGCCGTTGCGTTTGATCGCTTCCACGCAGCGCAGCCGGTCGACCGCCGACTGGTCCTGCATGAGCATGAGCTCGGAGAAGCCCATGACCGCGCCGAGCGGCGTGCGGATCTCGTGGCTCATGTTCGCGAGGAAGGCGCTCTTCGCGCGGTTCGCGTCCTCCGCGAGCTCCTTGGCGGCGACCAGCTCTTCCTGCTTCTTGCGCAGGAGCTGCTCTATCCTCTGGCGCTCCTCCACTTCCTTGCGGAGGGCCAGGTTCGCTTCCTCGAGCTCCAGCGTGCGGGCCTTGACCTTCACGTCGAGCGCATCATGCGCCCGGCGCAGCGATTCCTCGGCCTCCTTGCGGTCGGTGATGTCGCGCGTGACCTTGGAGAAGCCCTTGAGGTTGCCGGCGCTGTCGCGCAGGGTGGTGAACGCGCAGTTCGCCCAGAAGGTCGAACCGTCTTTCCTCACGCGTATGCCTTCGACCTCGTACTGCCCGCGTTCGATGGCCATGGCCAGGTCGTGGGCCGGAGCGCCCGCCGCGCAGGCTTCTTCCGTGTAGAAGCAGGAGAAGTGGCGACCGATGATCTCGTTGCTGTCGTAGCCCTTGATGCGTTGGGCCCCGCTGTTCCAGGTCTTCACATGGCCGCGCGGGTCCAGCATGTAGATCGCGTAATCCTTCACGCCGGCGATGAGGAGGCGGAACTTCTCCTCGCTCTCCCTGAGGTTGAACTCGGTCTTCTGCCGCTGGATGTAGAGGCCGACCCGCGAGCAGATGTCGATCAAGGCCGCGAGGCGCTGCGGATCGACGAGCTCGACTTTGGGATTGATGAATTCGATGACGGCGATGACCTCGCCCGACGCGTGGACCGGCACCGCGATGACTCCGTGCGGCCCGAGCTCGTGCGAGAGGGCGGCGCGGGGATTGTCGTAGAAATCCACGGCGTCGCTCATCCAGCAGGCTTCGCCCGTGGTCCAGACCCGGCCGGGGATATCGTCGCCCTGCTGCAGGTGCAGCGCGCGCGACAGGGTCTCGAAGCGCTGCAGGCCGACGTCGTCCTCGTGCCAGATCGAGGTCAGGCGCAGCTGCGACCCATCCTCGTCGCGGGTCCAGAGGGCGGCCCAGGTCCAGCCCATGCCGAGCGCTATCGTTTTGAGGATGAGCGGCCGCGCTTCATGCATCGAATCGGCTTCGGCCAGGATGCGCGAGACGTCGAGCTGGATGTTCTGCAGCAGCTCGATGCGTTTCTTGTAGGCGTTCTCGCGAAGCGCGTTTTTGATCTGCGCCTGCTGGCTCGCCGTCTGGCGTTCGAGTTCGGATATCTTGTAGGCCTGCTCGCGACGCTCGTTTTCGAGGAGGATCTGCGTCTGCTGCTGGATCAGCCGCTTCTGGCGGAAGAGCTGGACGAAGACCGCGACCTTCGCCTTCACGACCTCGGGTTCGAGCGGCTTCTGCAGGTAGTCCACGGCGCCGACGTTGTAACCGCGGAAGATATCCGCGAGTCCGGAGTCCATCGCCGTCATGAAGATGATGGGCGTGTCCACGGCCCGCGGGATTTCCTTGATATGGGACGCGAGTTCAAAACCGTCCATGACCGGCATCATCACGTCGGTGAGGATCACCGCGAAGTCCTCTTCCACCAGATGCCTGAGGGCCTCTTCGCCCGAAGTTACGGAAACAAGGCGATAACCCGGTTGCTCCAGAAAGGCTTCCAGAGCGATCAGGTTACTCATGCGGTCGTCGACGAGAAGGATCTTGACTTCTTCTTCCCGCCCCAAGTCAGAACTCATACACACACTCACAACGCAGCAGAACTCAGGTTCGGTTTATCGAACGGGCTTTCTTCTGCAACCAGATATTCATCACGGACAACAACTTCTCAGGATCGACGGGTTTCGTCACGTAATCCGAGGCACCAGCTTTGATCGCTTTCTCACGGTCGCCCTTCATCGCCTTAGCCGTCAGGGAGATGATCGGCAGATTAGTGAATCGGGGGTCGGTCCGTATGATGCGAGTGGCTTCGATGCCGTCCATTTCCGGCATCATCATGTCCATAAGGACCAGCTCGATGTCCGGATGTTCGGTCAGTAGCGCGATTCCGATCTTACCATTTTCCGCGTGTAAGACTTCCATTTTTCTATCTTCAAGCACGGAGTCTATCGCGAAGATGTTCCGACTGTCATCATCAACCACCAGAATCTTACGTCCCGTGAAATCGGCGTCAACAGGTAAGGGCGGGACGTTCGCATTATTCTCGGTGCTGGGCTCTGATGAAGTCGAAGATACGACTTCTATGCCGCTGTAGTCATGGGGCAAAAGCAACGTGAAGGTACTGCCTTCTTTCGGAGCGCTGACCACTTCGAGTCTGCCGCCAAGAAGACGCGTAATTTCACGGCTGATCGTGAGACCGAGGCCCGTGCCCCCGTACTTACGGCTGGTCGTTCCATCCGCTTGCTGGAAGGCTTCGAAAATAAGCTTCTGCTGGCTGAAGGGGATGCCGATGCCGGTATCCTGCACGGCGAAGGTGATGAAGCCCGACGAGTTGGTCGGAGAGGAGCCCGGCATGTGCGGCCGTTCGATCGAATTGATCGTCAGGATCACGCGGCCGCGCTCGGTGAATTTGAACGCGTTCGAAAGCAGGTTCTTGAGGACCTGCTGCAGGCGATTGACGTCGGTGATCATCGTGCGCGGCACGCTCGGTTCCATGATGATCTGGAATTCGAGGCCTTTCTGCTCCGCCATGTGGCGGAAGGTGCGCTCCACGTATTCCACGACCGACGGGATCTCGAATTCCTTCGGATCGATCGGCATCTTGCCGGCTTCGATCTTCGACAGGTCGAGGATCTCGTTGATGAGGCCGAGCAGGTCGTTGCCCGACGAATAGATGGTCGAGGCGAACTTGACCTGATCGTTCGAGAGATTGCGCTCTTTGTTCTCGGACAGCATCTTCGACAGGATGAGGAGGCTGTTGAGCGGCGTGCGCAGCTCGTGCGACATGTTCGCGAGGAATTCGGATTTGTATTTCGAGATGAGCTGCAGCTGCTCGGCTTTCTCTTCGACCGACCGGCTCGCGAGCTCGACCTCCTGGTTCTTGACCTCGAGCAGCCGCGCTTTGTCGTTGAGCTCGTTCGCCTGCGCCTCGAGTTCGGCGTTCGAACGCTTCAGCTCCTGCAGCAGCTCCTCGGTACGCATCGAGGAGGAGATCATGTTGAGGATTACGCCGATCGAATCCATCAGCTGGTCGAGGAAGGTGAGGTGGTTGTCGCTGAAGGTCTTGAACGAGGCGAGCTCGATGACCGCCTTGATCTCGCCTTCGAAGAGCACCGGCAGGACCACGATGCTGCGGGCCGGCGCGTCGCCCATGCCCGTCGAGATATGGATGAAGCCCTCGGGGACCTCGGAGAGCAGGATGCGTTTCTTCTCGAAGCCGCATTGCCCGATGAGGCTCTCCTTCAGTTTATAGCTGTTGGACAGGCTCTTCCGCACGGTGAAGCCATAGCTCGCGATGAGGTTGAGCACCGGGGTCGTCTTGTCGTCGAGCGAGGTCTCCATCATGAAGAAGCCGCCGTGCTGGGCGTCGACCAGCGGCGTGAGCTCGGACATGATGAGCTGGGCCAGCGAGATGATGTTCCTCTGGCCTTGCATCATGCCGGAGAATTTCGCGAGGTTGGTCTTCAGCCAGTCCTGCTCGTTGTTCTTCTGCGTGGTGTCCTTCAGATTGGAGATCATCTGGTTGATGTTGTCGGAGAGCGCCGCGACCTCGCCGAGCGCCTGGACGTTGATGGAACGGGTCAAGTCGCCTTTCGTCACCGCGGTGGAAACCTCGGCGATCGCGCGTACCTGGGCGGTGAGGTTACCGGCGAGCTGGTTTACGTTGTCGGTAAGGTCGCGCCACGTACCCGCCGCGCCCGGAACCTTCGCCTGGCCGCCGAGCTTCCCTTCGATACCGACTTCCCTCGCCACCGTCGTTACCTGGTCGGCGAAGGTCCTGAGAGTGTCGGTCATGCTGTTGATGGTTTCGGCGAGCGCCGCGACCTCGCCCTTCGCTTCGAGGACGAACTTCTCGTTGAGGTTACCGTTCGCGACCGCGGTCACGACCTTGACGATGCCTCGCACCTGAGTCGTGAGGTTGGAAGCCATGAAGTTCACGTTGTCGGTGAGGTCCTTCCAGGTGCCCGAGACGCCGTTGACTTTCGCAAGAGCACCGAGCTGACCAACAGAACATACTTATGTCTAGATCCGGGTTGCCTCCG
>JASLCY010000575.1 GCA_030151925.1 Oligoflexus sp. | reverse complement strand
ATCTGCACGGCGCGCTCCTCGGCCTCAAGGAAACGGCGGAAGAGATCTTCCCCTGCCTGGCCCTCGTGTTCTCCGGCGGGCATTCCAACATCTATTACATGCGGAGCCCGCGCGAGTTCGAGTTGATGGCCTACAGCATCGACGACGCGTGCGGCGAATCCTTCGACAAGGTCGCGAAGCTGTTCGGCCTCGGTTATCCCGGTGGGCCCGTGATCGAGAGGCTCGCGCGCGAAGGCGACCCCACGAAGGTCGCGATGCCGAAGATGATGGAGCAGAAGGATAAACTGCAATTCAGCTATTCCGGCCTCAAGACCTATATGGTGAACCTTCGCCATAACCGCCAGCTCTCGGAGCAGGACGTGAAGGACGCGGCCGCGGCCTTCCAGGAGGAAGCCCTCGGCCAGCTCGTGCGCAAGCTCGAGACCGCGGTGAAGCTTCGTCCCGCGCGTTCGATCCTGGTCGCCGGCGGCGTCGCGGCCAACCAGAGGTTCCGTGAGCTCGTCGCCCGGAGGCTGAAGGTGCCGGCGCACTTCCCGCAGCTGAAGTATTGCTCGGACAACGCGGCAATGATTGCCGCCCTCGGCTACCATCATTTCGCGGCCAGCCGAGACAAGAGTGAATTCCATCGATTAAATTGGGACGCCTTCTCCCGTTATCAATTCGCCTAAGGATCTGCCATGAGTTTTGACCGCGACGGTAACCCCCGGCAAAGAAAGTCTTTGAGCCAGGTCTTCCTCAAAACGGATTGGCCCGTGCTGAAGGTCGCCGAGGGCGTGCACGAATGGGGCATCACGCGCCTCCTGGAGATCGGGCCGGGCGGGGGCATCCTCACGCGAGCCCTGATGGCGAAGCCCTGGAAGCTCACCGCGGTCGAGAAAGACGATCGTTTCGCCGACAAGCTCGTCGAGTACTTCAACCTCAACAAGGATCTCTACCCGGGCAGCATCCGGATCGTGAACCAGGACGTGCTGAGGTTCCCGCTCGAGGATTGGCTGAAGGAATCGGGCGAATCCACGGCGATCGTTGGCAATATCCCTTATGCTATCTCTTCTCCCATCGTGATGTGGCTGCTGCCTCATATCGATCGGATCAAAGGCGCCAAGCTTTTGGTCCAGCTCGAATTTGCCCAGCGCCTCGCGGGTGCGGCGGGCACGAAAGATTACGGCAGCCTCTCGGTCTATACCCAGCTCCGCGCTCAGGTTAGTATAGACTGTAAGGTTGAACGGAGCTGCTTCACGCCTGTTCCAAAAGTAGACAGCGCGATCGTCACCCTCAAGCCTCGTTCCCAGACCCTATCTGAAGATCTCTTGCTTAAAGTCGAGAAGGTTTGCCGGGCATGTTTCACGCAGAGACGAAAAAAGCTGCGCAACGCGATCAAGGCGTTCGTCGCCGAGGATCGATTGGAGTCATGCCCGATCGATTTGAATCGTCGTCCCGATACGCTGCGGCCCGAGGAATACGTCGAGCTCGCGAAATGGGTCTACGGCTGAGGCGCAGCCTTCGCCTCGTCCCGCTGCTCCTCCTGCTCTCGAGCCTCTTCGCGACCGCCGCCCGCGCCGACTACTGGCCGCGCCCTCTGCTCGAGGGCCACGTCTACCCGAATCGATTCATCACCGAAGCGAATCTCCGCTCGGGCCAGAGGCCGGAGGGCGGGAAGATCGCGCCCCTTACCACCTGGCGCCCGGACCTGTTCCCCGAATTCACGGACGGGATGGGTTATGCGGGATATTGGGTCGAGCTCGGCCCCCTCAACGCCGGCGCTTATCAGCTCTCGCTGAGTTTCGCGAGCGTGGCCTACGAGGGCTTCCTCCTGCCGCGCGACCATCCCGAGCGCCTGATCCGCTTCCAGGCGGGCCGCCCGGCGACGAACGCGGCGGACGAGATCACGCTCGAGAAGAAGAAGGTGGTGAACTTCGCCGTCTCGCCGGGCGACGACTGGATCCTCATCCTCAACGTCTCCGACTTCCATCGCACGCTCGGCGGCTTCTGGCACGCGCCGCGCATAGCGCCGGGCAGCCTGCTCGAGACCGAGCTCTACCTCTGGACCGGCCTCGACTTCGCGATCGTGGGCGCGATGTTCATCATCATGCTCTATACGTTCATGCTGTTCGTGCGGCGCCCCGCGGATCTCCCGGCGCTCTATCTCTCGCTCACCTGCCTCGCGATCATCCTCCGGCTCATCGGCATCGAGAGCCTGATCTCCTACTTCGTCGATAACGTGGTCAGCAACGACCTCTTCAATATGCAGCTCCGCTTCGAATACGGGGCGATGGCCTTCGTCACGCTCACGATCCTCGAATTCCTGCGCCACACCTTCAAGCGCATCCGCCAGCCGAAGCCGCTCTTCATCCTCTGCCACGCGGCGAACGTCTCGCTGATCGCCTTCAGCCTCTTCACCGCGCCCGCGGTGTTCACGAAGTGGGTCGCGCTCTATCAGATCAACGTCCTCGTCCACATCCTCTTCATGTTCGGGATCGTCATCGCGGCGACTCGCAAGAACGAGGACGGCGCCTTCTCGATGCTCGTCGGCCTCACGGTCCCGCTCGTCACCGGCGTCGTCGACGTCATCAACAGCCAGAGCGGAAGCGCGGTCTATATCTCGCACTTCGGCGGCGCGATCTTCATCTTCATCCAGAGCCAGATCCTCGCCAAACGCTCGGCCAAGGCCTATGAGCGCGCGGAGCACCTCACCGAGCACCTGCAGCAGGAAGTGGACCTGCGCACGCAGCAGATCCGCAATATCATGGACAACGTCCCCGAGGGCCTCTTCACCGTCGGCCGCGACCTGCGGATCCAGGGCCACGCTTCGCGTTACGTGAGCGTGATCTTCTCGTCCGACAAGCTCGACAACCTCCCGAACCTCCTCATGGACCACACGGCTATCGACAAGGCCACGCTCGACGTGACGAGCTCCGTCCTCACCGCGGTCATCGGCGAGGACCTCGTCGGCTGGGATATCAACAGCGACCTCCTCTTCCAGGAGATCGACACGCGGGACTCGCGCTCCCTCACCTTCCAATGGCATCCGATCGCGGTGGAGGATCGCGTGCAGGAGATCCTCGTCATCGTCCGCGACGTCACCGAACTCCGCGACCTCAGGGAGATGGCGCGTTATCAGGAGCAGGAGATGGTGCTCCTCAGCGCGCTGGCGAAGGCGAAGACCTATAGCCTGCAGAACTACCTCGTCACCTCCAAGGATCTGCTGCAGCGGATCCACTTCCTCTGGCACGGCAGCCAGGAAGGTCGGGATCCTAAAGTCCTCGAGCCGGTCCTGCCTCTCCTCCACACCTT
>JASLCY010000118.1 GCA_030151925.1 Oligoflexus sp. | reverse complement strand
GGTGTAAGTTTGTGGCTTATGAGCTGCGTCAATCAAGGCCTGAGTCCCGCAGAATTACGCGAGATCCAAGCTCATCCTTGCCGTGACTGGACAACATGGCTCGGTCCTGATCATAACTGTACCAATCGCGAAGGCGGCTCGCTCAACGAAGACCTCGTTCGACGCGAGATCACGCAGCAGGTCGTCCTGCGCCGCGAATTTCTCTATGACGGCGAGATCGGCCTCGCGGCATTGGTCTTCAACACCAACGGCACCTATCAGGCGCGCAAGCTTTATTTCACGGCGTATTCCGCGCAGAAGAACAGCCTCGGGCACGGCATCGAACTCGTGTATGCGGAGGATTCGAAAGGCCGCTACGAGGTCGACGCCGACGGCACGATCACGCTCGCGAAACCCGAATTCTCGACCTGCCCCGCGCGCCTGAAGAGCGATGCGGAAGTCATCCGCCCGCACACGCAGATCCACAATCGGCAGCAGCCTTACCGCGTCCTCGACGCGAAGAAGGTCGAGATCGCGTTCGGCGTGAAGAACTGGGTGAAGGACTTCATCGGCGAAGAGCAATGGCTCGGCACCGTGATCAGCCGCCAGGACTTCAAGATGCCGCCTTTCGCCAAGGCCGATCAAAACTTCCTCCCCTACCGCTTCGAGGGTTTTGACGCCGACATATTCTATGGTTGCATCGACGGCGGTTACGCCTCGTTCTCCGGTCCGGAGACGCCGCGCAAGCGCGTGACGCCGAGCCTCAGCGCGGAGCGTTGATCGAGCAGAAAGAACTGGATTTTCCCTGCCGTTCCCCTAGAATCCTCCTGTCAACAAGGAGGATCCCCATGGCTACCCCAGTCGCTCGTTTCACCAAGTTCATCGCCCCCGCGGCCCTCGCCCTCAGCTGCCTGATCCATCTCGGCTCCGGCTCGCGTTCCGACGAAAGCTCGAAACCGGCGAAAGAAGCCCCTAAAAAGGCAGCGACCGTCAAGCGCGATGAGGTCCAAGCCCTGATCGACGCCGGCAAATACGATGAGGCGATCAAGAAGGGCGAGCAGTTGATCGAAGCGGAGCAGAGCGCGCAGAATTATACGATGATCGGTTTCGCGGAGCGGAAGCGCGGCCGCTGGGACGAATCGATCGAAGCCTATAAGAAGGCGCTGGCGAAGGACGGCACCTATGCGCCCGCCAAGGAATATCTCGCCGTCGCCTACCTCAACAAAAAAGAATATAAGAAGGCGCAGGACCTCTACGTCGACCTTCAGCACACCGATCCGAAACTCGCGGAGATGCTGAAGAACGAGGCCACCAAAATGGGCCAGAAATGGTGATGGCCCTGCTCCTCGCCGCCGCTTCCTGCTCGCCCGCCCTGAACGCGAGTTCGCTGCGGGCGCGTACGGCAGCGGGAATAGTTGCGCAATGCGTGGACTATAAGGACGGCCAGGATCAAAAGGATTGTCTCGAGGGCGAGCATCTTTTCTACGACAGAGGGCTTTCCGCCGACGGGCAGGTGAGTTGTTCGAGCTGCCATGAGCCGCGCTTTTATTATGGCAACGAGGAGGCTCGGCCTCTCGTTCGTCAAGCCCGCCTTCCGGGTTCACGGACTTTGAACCTCACCGACCTGGCCCGGCGCGATCCGCCTTATTTCTGGAACGGTCGCGCGCACAGCAAGGCCGGCGCCGTGTTCTGGCCCCTCTATCAACCGAATGAGCTGGGCGCCTCCCCCGCCTCGCTCGAAGCGCGCGGCGGCGACCTGCACGTGGCTCATGCGCTCGAACTTTATCTCGACACACGCACCACGGCATTGGCTGCCTTCGATCGTTTCGCCCAGGGGGAATGCTCCGCTCTCTCCCAGGAAGCCAGACGCGGGCTCGAGCTCTTCGTTGCACGCGGCTGCGAGAGTTGTCATCAAGGTTCGGAATTCGTCGGCGAGAAGCTGGTGAGTTATCGATACGAGGCGATTCCCGCGGAGTTCTTCACGGCCGGCGAGGCGCGCTACGGCCAGGACTGGCAGCTCCATCAGAAGCGGAAGGAAGCCGTGGACCTCGACGTGCGCCCGCCCAGCCTTCGCAACCTCACCCGCACCCGGCAGGTCTGGGGACGTTTCGCCGAAAAAGGCCCGCTCAAGGGCTTTATAAACAAACACGCGAAGCGGGTGGCCCCGGCTTCGCGCGTCGTGTGGTCGAATGCTGATCTCGAAGACCTGCAGATATTCCTCTGGGAAGGCCTGAGCTCTCCCCTGCCCTCACCTCAGCCGCCTGGGCAGAAGGTGATATCCAGTTCGTTTCCGTCCACGCAGGAGTGATAGCCGCTCTCTTCGGCGGCGGGCGGATAATCGTCATAAGCCAGGGCGTAGATGTTCGGGCAGGTCTCGTGGACCCACTTCGAATAGGAGTTGAAAGGTCCTTTGGTGTAGTAGAGCTTGGTGTTCGCGTTGGTCGGATCATCGAGCATGCCGCGGTTGATCGCCGCGCAATACTTGGGGTTCTCGCTGAAGAAAGCGCCCGAGCAGGCGTAGACTTCCGGAGTGCCCGCGCCGAGCGCGCCCTTGCAATCATCGTGGTTCGCTATGCATTCGGCGACCTTGTCGTCGAGCAGGTGGCAGTAGGGTTTATCCTTGTTCACCGGATTCAGGCAGTAAGTACGGGCCGAGATGCAACGCTCGCCGTCGTTCAAGCCGTCCGGGCAACCGTTCAGGAGCTGGCCCACCGGCTTCGAGCATCCCGAGGCCTTGCAGTCCTTGCCTGTTCCCACCGAGCCCACATTCACCGGCAGTCCGAC
>JASLCY010000493.1 GCA_030151925.1 Oligoflexus sp. | reverse complement strand
GCTGCGGATCGTGGATTTCGTCGATGATAAGGGAATTCCCGCCGGCCACGCTCTGGCCGTAGAGGTGGTAAAGCCAGCCGATGACGAGGCCGCAGAGCGGCAGGAGCAGCGGCAGCTCAGGATGCGACTGCCGATACATCGTCGCTTCGCTCAGCAGGTAGAGGAAAAGCGCCGACGCGGAACCGGCCATGAAACCGACGAGAGCGGCGAGGCAGGAGAATTTGAGATAACGCTTGAGCATCCAGCATCCCTTCCTAGAGGCGATGATGAATTATCGTGCGGGGGGACCTGGAGTTCAAGCGGCTTGTTTTCCGTCGATGGCGAAGCTAGCGCCCCTCGGTCGGTGTCACCAAATCTTCGTTTACGAGTTCGAAGACCGCGCCTGCGCCGGCCCTCTGCCCGGCCGAGGCCGCGTTGAGGACGGAATGCATCATGTTCGCGTTATCGCCCGCGGCGAAGACGCCGCTCACCGAGGTCTTGCCGAGTATATCAGCTTGGTAGAGCCCCGTTTCCGTGAGTTCGCAACCCAGCGCCCGGCCGATCGAGGATTTGAGGGTATAGGGCAAAGAAGGGCTCCAAAACAAGGCGTCGCGGGAGACCGTCTCGCCGTTTTGGAGTTTGACCGCGCGCAGCGTTTCGCCTTGCGTTTCGAGCGCCGCGATCGAATCCTCGATGACTCTCACGCCGCGGCTGCTGAGCAGGGCCCTGACTTCATCCTTGAGTTGCGCGGGACCGTTGGTGAAAAGGATCAGATCCTGGGAAAGGGAGTAGATCATCGGCGCCATGTGCGCTGCGATATCACCGTTCGCGACCATGCCGAGGGCGTGACCCCGCACCTCGAAGCCGTGGCAGTAGGGGCAATGGAACACGGCCTTCCCCCAGAGCTCCGCGAGGCCGGGGACCGGAGGAAGGTTATCACGCACGCCGTAAGCGAGTATCACCTTGCGAAACTTCGTTCGTTCGCCCGAGGAGAACTCGGCGATAAAAGCTGCGCCCTCTTTCTTCACGGTTTCGACGCGGCCGGCCTGGAAATGAATCGTCGGATATTTCTGCAGGTTTTTACGAACCTCGTCACGCCAGGCGCTGGGGCTGAGACCGTCATGGCCCGGAAAATTATTCATGTGGGCCGAAGGCGCGTTGCGCGGCCGCCCGTCGTCGCAAACGAGAGCCGTGCGCCCCATGCGCCCGAGGCTCAGAGCCGCGCTGAGCCCCGCGGGACCGCCGCCTATGATAAGAACGTCGTGATTGGTATCCATGCTGGGCTTCCTTAAAATCTTCTGCCAAGATCTGAATATTACTCCTGAAAAAAGTGGATGATAATTCCCCATTTTCATGCTTTATTGATACTTTTAAGGTATCAATGGCGATGGATATCCAAAAAATCAAAGCCTTCGTCGTGGTGGCCGAAGAACTCAACTTCCGGCGCAGCGCCGAGCTTCTCCATATGTCCCAGCCGCCGCTCACTCGCCTGATCGCGGCGCTGGAAGAGGAAGTCGGCGCCAAACTCTTCAACCGGACGACGCGCAGCGTGCAGCTGACCGGAGCCGGGGTGGTGATGCTGAAGGAAGCCCGCGATATACTCGCGGCGATGGAGCGGATCAAGAAGGACGTGCGGGCGGCCGGCAAATCCTCGTCCGCGACCCTGCGCATAGGTTTTTCCGCGACCGCTTTCCTGGCCCGTTTCCCGACGATCATAGAAGAATTCAAGACGCGTTATCCGAAGGTCAGGCTCGATCTCGAGCAGGCGCCGGCGAACGAAGTCTTGCGCGACGTCGCGCGCGGCGAGCTGGATGCGGGCTTCGTCGAGACCCATACGGCTTTCCAGGGCCTCGGGAGCCATTGCGTGAGCGAAGAGAAGCTGGGCGTCCTTCTCCCGAGAAGCCATCCTCTGGCCAAACGCAAGGAGATCTCGTTCAGCGAGCTCGCGGGCGAGACCATCATCCTGCACCACAAACGGGAGGCGGAGGAATTCTATAACCGCATCTCGCGCCTGATCCAGGGCCTCGAACGCCGGCCCAAGATCTATATCAAGGCGGATAAGGAAAGCTGCCCTCTGCTGGTCGCGACCGGCCGAGGCGTGTCGCTGACGATCGCCGGCGCCGAGAAGGCCTTCGCCGCGGGCACCCGGTTCGTGCCCTTGAAAGGCATGTTTCTGCCCGTCTCCGTGTTCTGGGACCAGACCGAGCCCAAGGAGGCCCTCAAGACCTTCATCTGCGCGGTGATCGAGAACAAGGCCTTGAAACACGCCCAGGCGCAGTGCCTAAGCCTCACGGCCGACGGCGTCTAGGCCCTATTCCTTCCATTCGCCGGCGGCGACCTGCCTGGTGGAGACGTTGAGGCGATTGAAGACGTTGGTGGTCGCGATGTGCAGTATCAAGGCCGCCAGGGCTTTCTCGTCGAAATATTCACGGGCCTCGTCGAAGATCGCGTCGGGCACAGCATCGGTCTTGTCGCTCAAGCGGGTGACGCATTCGGCCAGCGCGAGCGCCGCGCGCTCCGCAGCCGTGAAATAAGGCGTCTCGCGCCAGGCCGCGACCGCAAAAATCCTCTCCTGGGTATCGCCGGCCTTGAGCGCGGAACGCCAGCCGCCGTCGACGCAGGCCCCGCAGCCATTGATCTGGCTCACCCGCAGATGCACGAGTTGCAGGAGCTTCGGGTCCACTCCGCCTTGGTAAACGGAACCGATGAGCCTTTTGATGGCGTCCATGGCTTCGGGGATGAGGGCGGCCGGATTCTTCATACGTGCGTTCATTTTTTCTTCCTTATATCAATAAGTTATGAAATATCTGAAGGCAAAGGCAAAAGATTTGTCACATCCTGGCCCTGTCCTTCGTCATACCGTTGACGAACGAGGTCCATGGATCGTGACAAAGGGGAGAAAATATTTTGAGCTCGATGGGAATTCTCAGTCGGACGTTTGAAGACAACCGAAGCCGCTTGGCCTCTATCGCTTATCGTTTGTTAGGGACGCGCGAGGCGGCGGACGACGCCGTGCAGGAGACCTGGATTCGCCTGTCGACGGCGGAGCCGGATGCCATCCACAATATAAAGGCCTGGCTCACCACGGTCGTCGCCCGCGTCTGCCTCGATCAGCTGCGTTCGCGCAAGTCGCGGCGCGAAGACGAATTCGAGGATCATCATCTCGAATCCTTGACCGTGACGGATGCCGAAGACGAACTGCTGCTGGCCGATACGATGGGACCCGCTCTGCTGGTCGTGCTCGATTCGCTCGCTCCGGCCGAGCGGATCGCGTTTGTGCTGCATGATCTCTTTGATATCTCCTTCGAGACGATCGCGACCGTCCTCGGGCGCTCGGAGGTCGGCACACGCCAGCTGGCAAGCCGCGCCAGGCGTAAGGTCAGCGGCCCGCGCCCCGGCTCCCGAGCCAGAGCCGAGGAGCAGAGCATCGTGCAAGCCTTCCTGCTGGCCTCGCGCCACGGGGACTTCAACGCCTTGCTGCAGGTGCTCGATCCCGGCGTCGTGCTTCGCGCCGATGATGTGGCGATCGCCACCGCGGCCGCAAACAAGGAGAGGGGCGCTCCCCAATTCGCCAGGGAGATTCGCGACCCTGCGGCGATCGCCGAATTGTTCAAAGGCAAGGCGGTCGGCGCTCAGCTCGCCTGGATCGACGGCGCGCCCGGCTCGACCTGGATTCAGGGCGGCAAACCGCGGGTGGCCTTCGTCTTCAGCATCGAAGGTGGCAAGATCAAGGACATTCGTGTGATCATGGATGGGTCGGATCTCGAGGATATGGCTATTGAGCTGGCGAAGGTTGAGCCTGGGGAGAAACAATGAAGAAGACGACGGTGAAGAAAGCGAGCGCGAAGGCCGGGGCCGTGAAGAAAAAAACCGCGAAGGCGGCCAGCTCGAAGAAGAAGACGACGGCGACCAAAACCTCAGGAGGCTCCGTGGATGCCTCAAAGAATATCGACGCCCGCATCGAAGAGCTCGGGGATTGGCGCGGCAAGACCTTGGCGAAGATCCGCGGCCTTATGAAGGAGGCTCTGCCGGGCGTGATCGAAGAATGGAAGTGGAGAGGCGTCCCGGTCTGGAACAAAGACGGCATTATCTGCACGGGCGAGACCTATAAAAGCGTCGTGAAACTCACCTTCCCCAAAGGCGCCGCGATGAAAGACCCGCACAAACTCTTCAATTCGAGCCTGGAGGGCAACGCCCGTCGGGCGATCGACATCGGCGAAGGCGAGAAGATCGACGAGAAGGCGCTTAAAGCCCTGTTTAAGGCTGCGGCCGAACTCAATGCGGCGAAACCCGCCAAACGGAAGGCTGAGTAATCCGTTGCAACAGGAGAGGTCGATATGGTCCTGAAGATTCCTCGGAACGTTCCTATCGCGCGATCCATCACGATCACCGCCCCGCAGGAGAAAGTCTTCCCCTATCTCATGGACCCGCGCCTCATCATGAAATGGAATCCTTTCGTGCTGAACGATCCCGAAGCTAAGGTCGAATATCGCGGGACGAGCGGCCAAGGCTCCGCCTGGTCCTGGCAGGGCCGGAGAGCCGGCGAAGGAAGCGCCGAGATCATCGAGGTCCAGCCTTTCAAAAAAGTGAGCCTGAAGCTGGATATGAAAAAGCCGTTTAAAGCCACCAACTACGGCGCCTATGAGATGGACGTTCAGGGGCCTTCCATCACGGTCACATGGTCGGTGAATGAAACGGCTTTGATTCCGCGTTTGATAAGCGCGTTCGTAAATCTGGACAGCCTCGTCGGCAAGGAGTTCGAGCACGGCCTCAGGGAATTGAAGAGGCTCCTCGAAGCCGATCAGGGAAGCGCGACGGCCGGGTAATCCTCGGCATAAGCTTCACCCTGCGCTCCATAATACGTAACCCGCCTCTGCTGGAAATCCACCTCGTACCTCACCACACCGGCTTGCCAGGCCGCTTCGAGAAAATCGAGGAAAGTACCTTCGCCGGCTTGGTCACGGCGCAGAGCTGCGACCAGACCTTCGCTGCGGAAGGGCGGAACGTCGACGGCATCGATGAACAGCGGTTCGCCCTGCTGCACGACCGGGCCGTAGTCCGTGAGATAAATGCTTTGGCAGGAAGGCAGAAACCAAAGATTGCGTTTCACGCCCGCTGACCGCAGGACCTCCGCGAGGTAAGGGAAACCGCCCACCTTGGGACGAGACTTCATCGCCTGCTTCTGGGCCAGCGCGAGATTCAAGACCGCTTTGCTCATACACGCCCCCTTAATGGCTCAAATACACTTCGAGTTCGCCCTTCATGTCCCGGGTCTGATCGATCAGTTCCTTCCCGATATCGTCGATTTCCTTTAGGGACCGCTTCAGCTCGGTCTTGAAGGCCATGAGATCGCCCAGCAGTCCCAACAGCTCCGCGGCATCCTTCTGAACCTTAACGGCTTCGACTTTGCCGGTGATGCTCACGATATCCAAAGCGGTCGTAAGCTGCCTGATCTCCTGGAAGACGACCGCGAACTGCGCGAAGACGGTTTCCACGGCCGTAAGGCTGGTCCTGACCTGCTCGACTTCGCGGCGGCCGAGGCCTTCCAGGAAAGCCATCTCCTGATTCCTGTCGATGGGGGTTTCCTTGGTCT
>JASLCY010000489.1 GCA_030151925.1 Oligoflexus sp. | reverse complement strand
CCTCGGAGAGGCCCAGGAGGCTTTCCGAAGAGCCCATCACGAAGACCCCGCCCGGGCGCAGGCGCTTATGCAGGCGCGCGATGATCAGCTTGCGCGATTCGGTGGTCTGATAGATGAGCACGTTGCGGCACAGGATCATGTCGAAGGTCCCGAGGTGGTCGAACGATTCGAGCAGGTTCTGCCGCACGAAATGCAGGCCCTGGCGAAGCTCGGCCCGCGCGCGCCAGCACGCTTCGCCCTGCTCGTTCACCTGCTTCATGAAGTACTTGTCGCGCAGCGGCGGCTCCAGGCCGCGGCTCACGTTCATCTCCGAATAGACGCCTTCCTGCGCGGCTTTCAGGGCGCGCGAGGAAACGTCGGTCGCGACGATCTCATAACCCGATGCCGGCAGGCTCGCCCGCAGGCCGTCGAGCAGGATGGCGAGCGAATACACTTCCTGCCCGAAGCTGCAGGCGGCGCTCCAGACCCGGAACGGGGCATCGCGGCCTTTGAGCAGCGCCGCATCCGCGAGTATGGAGTTCTCGATCGCCTTGAAGGCGGGCGGATCGCGGAAGAACAGGGTCTCGTTATTGGTCGCGAGGTCGAGCAGCAGCTCCTTGAGCTTCGGGCTGAAGCCTTTCTGCGCCAGGACGAAGAGTTCTTCGGCATCGGCGAGGCCCATCGCTTTCGCGATCTCTATGAGCCTCGTCTCGAGCTGATAGTAGTTGGTCTCGGAATAGATGATCCCGAGCTGCGACGAGATATAGTCGGCGAAGAACTTGATGATGACGGTCGAGGTTTTCACGGTTTATGTCCTATCCTGGCCAGCGCGGTATTGATCTCGGCGACTTTCGGTTCGAGGCCCAGCGCCGCGAGAGCGGCTTTCTCCGTCGTGCCGCCCGCGATCTCTTCGCGGAGCCGCCAGAGGATCCTGAACCCTTCTTCCACGGCCGCCCGGAGTTCGGGAGGCGGCGGCGCCGGCCAATGGCCGAGGGCGGCCTCGAGGCGTTCGAATAACCCGGCGCTTGCGTTCGCGCCGATAAAAGCCGCCGCGTGGCGCAGGGGCGGGAGCTCATCGCGGAGCGAGGCGGCGGCCTTCTCGTCCAGCTCGCGGGACGAGGCTTCAAAACACCGATAACGTTTCTCGTTGAAGTGGCGGCAGTAGAGATAGAACAGGCGTCGGTCCGCGAACGACGGCTCGAGGCCCGAGCGATTGGAAGACTGCGGGGACTTCGTTCGGGCGGCAGCCTCGGTTTTGGGCGCCGACGCGGCCGCGGCAGCCGGGGCGGATGAAGCCCCATCGGTCTGCTCCACATAACGGGCGAGCGCTTTCGTCAGCTGGTCGACCGTGAGATAACCTTTCTCCAGCAGCATGTCGCCCAGGGGCCGCATGCGCGAGAGGAAGAAGCGGGTGAGGGCGTGCTCGTTCCGCGCTTCGTTCCAGATGCCCATCTCCACGCAGGCCGCGCGATACTCTTTGAAGTGCGTCGCCTGGTAGGCGAAGATATCCAGCTGCTGGTCGACGGTATAGAGCTTGAGCTCGTATACGGCGAGCGGCAACGAAGGCCAGGTCTCCGCCTGCGCGACCATCGCGTCCACGAGCTTATCCTTGGAGATGAGCCCTTCCTCGATCAAAAATTGGCCAAAGAGTTTCATGCCACCTTCCTTATCGTCATGCGGGCGTTTTTGCCGTTCTTCTGCGCGCGCACCATCCGTTCGAGCAGGCCGATCCCGGTGTAGACCTCGTCCGCGAGTTCGGGATAGAGCCCTTCGCCCTTCTTCCGAGTTGAATCGATTGAGGATTCAAGTGTATGAGCGACCTGCGCGATGCCCTGGCAGCCGAAGAGCTGGGCGTTGCCCTTGAGGGTGTGCAACTCCCTGTAAAGAGAGTGGATGGACTCCGGATCGTTCGCGCTCGGGTCTTGAGTCGACAGACTGGTCGTGATCTTCTCGAGCTGTTCTTCCGCTTCGGCGAGAAACTCGTGCATCGCGCCCGGAGTGAAACCGGTTCTACTACTCAAGGGGCACCTCAAATGGGTACATGTGCGTTCCCTAGAGTCGGTCTGCTTTTTGAACTTGTTAGCAGTAAAAATATACATATACGGCTAAGACTACCTAACTTGGCTTATCAACGGGTGTTTGTAAAATTACCAAGTTATGAAATGATAAGTTTTCCCCATCCGGAGCTCAGGATTTCGGCAGGGGTGCTGAGCCGGGTTTCTAATTTCGTTTAGAAATAATTCTATGTTACGATGCGGGTCTACCGCTTGGAGTCAGAAGGGATAACTGGAAGTCATGGGTTGGTTGAATCTGTTCCTATGTGCGTTCTGCGGAGCGGTGCTGTCGACACTACCTATAGGCCCCGTCAATCTTATCGCGCTCTACTTCAGTTTGAATGGCAAGTCTCGTCTTTGGCGCCGCTTCATCGCCGGCATCCTGATGGCGGACATTCTTGTCTGTCTTCTGGCCATGCACTTCCTTTCTTACCAATCCACTTCGATTTATGGCGAATATAAGCATTTCGTACCTTACGTAAGCGTGGCCCTCGC
>JASLCY010000474.1 GCA_030151925.1 Oligoflexus sp. | reverse complement strand
GCCTTGGTTTTGCTGGTGAACTTGATGCTGCCGGCGTTCGCGGCGAGCATGCCCTGCACCATCGCGCGCTGCGCGGCGGGGATGTTCTTCAGCTCCGAGTCGGGCACCTTGAGGTCGGTCACGTGGCTGTCCATGTCCGCGGTGTAGAGCGCATCGCTTTCACGCTTCAGGACTATCGTGCCGTCGAAGGTCGTGCCCGGAGGAACCTGCTTCAGATTACCCGGGCTTTGTTTGATCTTGTCGTTCGCCGTGCAATGCAGGTTGTAGGTGAGCGTCGCCGCGGTTTCATTCTGCGGTTTCAGGTCGCAATCGATGTTGTTCGCCTTCGAGCCGCTGAGCAGCTGCTCCTCGAGATCCTTGCGCGTATGTTTTTTATCGACGCAAATCGTCTTGGCCGGAGGGTTCTTGCCCGCGATGCCGGACGCCTTGGCCTCTAGCACCTCGAATTGCCATTGACCGGGTTTCAGCATCTGAAACGAGTCGGCATATGCGGCCAAAGGACTTAGAACGCCTGCACAGAAAAGAAGCGACCGGACCAGCTTTACCATGAATGAACCTCCCTTAAAGTGCGACCGTAACAAACCCGTGGAAGCCTCGCCAACTAAAACTGCTCCGAACCGAACACCCGGAAGCCTTTGGCTGTGACGTCGGGCAGCCATGGATCCTCGGCGCCGCGACTGGAGGTCCACATAAGGATGCCGGTTTCTCGGGATCGAATTTCGGGTCCCGGCAAATCCTGGGCGTTGGCGGGCGTCCACCAGCCCACCGCCCTTTGGCACTTGGCGCGATGGCAGTCGGCCGCGACGAGGAGTCGGAAGAGTTCCCAGTGATGGCGATCCTGCGGAATGTTGCTTTCGAGGAAGGTGTAGGTTCGCCCTTTTTTGCTGCTCAGGAGCCAATAGACGGTCTGCCCTGCGCGATCTTTCACCAGCGTCTTGCGCAGCGCGCCTTCCTGTTTGGCCATGACCCAGACGAGGTCCTCCGCGCTGCGGGCGATGCCGAAATCACAGCCGAGGGAACCCGCGTCCTCCGCGTGGGCCTTGCTGCGCTCCAGGGTCCACGAGGCCTCCGGCAGCAGCGCGGCCGCCGGAATCTCCCAGCACCACGAGGGGAGGCGGTGAAAGCCGAGCTTTTCGTAGTAGCGGGGATCGATGTCCGAGAAGAGCACGAAATCGTGAACGCTCTGTAAACGATAATGATCCATGACGTGGCGGAGCATGGCCGCGGCGATGCCCTGGCCCCGCAGCCCCTCCTCGCAGAACACCGCTCCGAAGCCGCGCGCCGCGCGCGAGCCGCCCGGGCCGAACAGAGTCATGGGATAAGCGCCGCAGCTCGCGTAGACTTCGCCGTCGCGGGTTCCCACGAACCACTCCGCACGGCTCTGCTGCACCGCATGCTGTCTTTTCAGGAGGTGAACGGCGGGATCGTCGGCGTGGGGCCACAGGCCGTGCACCTGGCGGAACGCGGCGTCGCGTTCCTCGGCGTTGGCTGGATGAAAATCGAGCATGATAAACCTCTAAGACGTCTTGCGAGCGGGAGAGAGACCCTTCCTTGAGCCTTAACAAAATTTGCCGGCTCTTCCAAAAAAATAAGGATTCGAAACCCTTCGCAAACGTGTCTGTCTCGACTTGGTGAGCACAAAAGTGTTCGCCGAAGAAATCCCCATCTTACAAGCTTTCTATGCTGACTCCCAGGACTTGAATTCTGAATGCTTACGTCTTTGCAAGAATTGACCGATGCATCCAAACTAATTTTTAGCTGAGATTTCGAATCAGTCGTGTAAACTGAACAGCGATCAAGTGTTCGCAGATTTTTCAGGTTCATTCCCTTATTTCGTTTAATCCTTAATGGGTTCAAGGAGTCGCTCATGAGAATCTTTCCCAAGCTCTTGCGCCACGAATTCGCTGGCGAAATCACGCCTCAACTCCTCTTCGCAGCCCTGCTCGTCGCGGTGAAAGGCCAGGAGGCGCACGAAGTCGACGGCATGCACCTGTCGTCCATGCTCTCAGGACCGTCGAGCGACAGCTATATGGTGAAGGCCCGCGAGCTCAAGGATCTTATCGACGACGCCGTCCAAGCGTTGAATAGCTTCGGGCTCGACGCCCTGCTGGCGAAGGCCGACAGCATCATGACCAATCGCCAGAAGCTGGCCACGATCGTTTCGCTCGTCGACCTCTGCGGCGTGGAGAATTCCGTCTTCGACGGCGACCGGTCGCTCTTTGAGAAAATCCGCGATAGTTTCGGCGTGAGCGAGGATCAGCTGCGTCCCTTCGAAGACATGCTGACCCTGAAAAACGATTCAAGCATCCGCCTCAACGTGATTCCGCAGTCGCATCAACGGGCTGCCGAAGGCTTCCGCGCCCTCGTCTGATGGCCTGATTCACCCGGAGGGAGGTCCACGTCTCGGACTTCCCGGGTCCCCTTCTTTTTCTCCCTGGACTTCTGCTCCCGATTTCGGCTAGCCACATGAATGAGTCATGAGATGGCTTTCAGCTATCAGAGGAGCGACGATGAGTCTTGAAGAGCCGACACTACCCCCTATGCCGCCCGGCTCATTCGCCGTTGGCCCGCGCGTGTGGAACATACGCTGGGCGCGCGATCTCTTTTGGGTCGCGTTCTGGTTCCTCGCTCTCGTCTTCGTCTACGTCTCTCAGGTGATCTTCCTGCGGCGCGCCCCGGGCGGCCTGCTCGCTTATCTCTTCCAGCCGACGATCCGCATCATGGAGCGGAAGTTCCGTTGGCCGCGCTGGCTCACGAGCTTCGTGCTGATCGTGCTCTTCATCCTGGGCCTGGCGGGGATCTTCGTGGGGTTCTGGCCGATACTCCGGGACCAGGTGAACGCTCTGGGGCAGAAGGCGCCGGAATACCTCGAGACGGCCGCGAAGAAGTTCGGCTTCGAATCCCCCGTGCTGCATCTCGACCTGCAGTCGATCACCGGCAAGATCGAAAGCCCGCAGCAATTGATAGGCATGATCTTCAATCGTTCGGGGCAGGCCTTCGATTTCCTCTCGAAGTTCTTCGACATCACGACTTCGATCCTCGTGACGGCGGTCCTCATTCCCGTTTATTTCTATTTCTTCGCGGTTCGATTCGACTTCGGGGTCGAACGGATGAAGGGCCTGATCCCTCTCAAGCACCGCGATCAGGCCGACCGCATCCTGCGGCAGATGGATGATGCGGTCGCGGGATTCTTCCGCGGGCGGGTGCTGGTCTCGGCCATGTCGATCTTTCTTTATGCGTTCGGCTGGTATTTCGTCGGCGTTCCGTATTGGTTCATCCTGGGCATTGTCGCCGGGATCTTTACCGTCATCCCTTATGCGGCCGGACTCTTCTGGCCCGTGGCTATCCTGCTGAAGTATGCCGACACGCTGACGGTTCAT
>JASLCY010000460.1 GCA_030151925.1 Oligoflexus sp. | reverse complement strand
AGTCCTCCGCAAAGCTCTGAAAGCAAAGAAACTAGCGTTTAAGGTCGAGAAAGCAAAGAAATCGACTTCTAAAAAGGCCGCGACCAGGAAAAAGACGAAAAAAAAGTGAAGGCGGCAATCCCGTCTCGCTCATGGATTCATGAGCTGAATTACGCCAAATAGTCTAAAACGGGACACATCATTTTACCGAAAGCATGTGATAAAAATTTGCGGGACTTGGATGATTTTATCTATGATGATTGAGGATTCATTGCTCACCGATGATTTTCAGCAAGGAATTGGATTCTTTGAACACTATAAACGATCACCTCGACCTTTGGCCTTATTTGCCGTCTTTGCAGCGTTTAGGACTAGCTCTCATCTTAGGCTCGCTTGTCGGCCTTGAACGAGAATGGAGGCGTAAAGAGGCGGGTTTTCGAACTTTCGGCTTCACCTCCCTCATAGGCTGTCTTGGAGGGATGCTCGGGGAAAAATTCTCGCTGACCTCACTGGCCCTTGTCGCTCTGATCGTCATAGGTATGAACGTTCAGACACTTTTACAGGGTCAAAAAGTAAAAATGGCAATGTCGGCGGCGTTGATCGTCACAGGATATGTCGGTGTACTCTGTGGAGTCGGGCATATTTTCACGCCAGTGGCTGTCAGCATCGTAACGACGGCCCTGCTGGCCTGGAAAAAGCCCATCGCCAACTTCAGCATAGGCCTGCATGAAGCGGAGATCCGTTCCGCGATACTCCTCGGAGTGCTGGCTTTCATCATCTATCCCATACTACCGAACGGGACTATAGACCCCTGGCAGATCTTTTCGCCGAAAACGGCTTGGAGCACGATCATTATCATCGCCTCCCTGGGCTTCATTAACTATATATTGCTCAAGGTCTACGGAAGGAGAGGAGTCGAGCTGAGCGGTTTCCTAGGAGGCTTGGTCAACAGCACGGTTGCGGTGATCGAGATGGCGAGACGCGCGCGGGGCGACCAATCCAATGAGAACACGGCTTATAACGGGGTCATGCTCGCTACGGCAGCGATGCTCCTAAGGAACTTCGTATTCCTGATTATCATAGCGCCGGCTACGCTTCCAACGGCCCTGCCGCCGCTCCTCATCATGATTCTGTTGACGACGGTCTTTGTTCTTAAGAGTTACTTGAACAGGGCACAGCAGCCAGAAAACGAGCCTCTTAAAAAAGCGCCGCTTGATACGGACGGCCTTCCCGTGGAAGCATCCGGCAAGATAAGTTCGAAAACCGGCAAAAGGATTACCGTAGAATCGCCCTTCTCGCTTACGTCGACTTTCAAGCTGGGAGCGATATTCATCATAATGCAGGCCAGCGGCATCATCGCCCAAAGGGTTTTGGGACGCATGGGATTCTACTTCGTCAGCTTTGCCGGCGGATTGATCTCGAGTTCAAGTTCCGTCGCTTCTGCTGCCGCCCTGGTCAGCCAGGGATCTCTGGACGGAGCCATAGCCGGGACCGGCGCCGTGCTCGCTACCTATTCGAGCGTCATGGTGAACTTGCCCTTGGTCTATCGCCTAACTCGTGGAACCAATGTTTTCCCACGTTTGGCACGAAGCCTATCGGTTGTGCTGCTGGTCGGATTAGCAGCGATTATAATAAGCGCCGTCCTTACTCATAACGGTCACGGGTTGAAATTTTGAGGATAAATTTACTATCGAGAACCGACTGCTGCTCAGAGAATCGGATATGCCATCGCAGCTGAAAATAACCGCATAATCATTGAATCTATCGACAAAGGCCCCAAACTTTCCTTTAACGTATTGATTGCTCCATTTCGTGACTAGCTCATATTTGTTAAGAGTCTGCCTACTCGGAAGCTGAGATGCAATGGAGTCAAAACCATGGGTGAGAATTCGAGTTTGACAGGGTCTTTCGAAACGCGACCTGTGTGGAAGAAGTTCAGCAAAATCGTAAACAAATGGTTCAATCCCGCCCTCGAAGAGTCCTCGAAGACGCAGGTGTGCTACAGCATCATGCACAAAGCCACCTCCGAACTTTTGAATAACGACAGCAGCGAGCTTATGCTCAGGAAAATCGTGCACCATCTGGTCCCCGAGATGGGGGATTGGTGTCTCGTCAACTTGGCCAAGCCTGAAGGCGGCCTCTATCGGTTTTCCGAAGCCCGTGTGATGAGCCAGGAGAAAAGCCAAGCGCTCGACGAAATCCGAAAAAGATTTCCGCCTAACCCTTGGGCCGCTCACGGCCTCGGCCGCGTGATCCGGGACGGCATCTCGGAATTGATGCCGCAGGTCAACGATGAGCTCTTCAGCGGCAATTCCGATGATCCGATATACTTGAAGCTGTGGAGATCGCTCGGGATCGTTTCCTACATCGGAGTGCCTATACATGTGCGAGGAAAGATTTACGGTGGTATTTCCATAGACTCCATGTCGCCCTCGAGGATCTATAACCAATCCGACCTCGCCTTCATGGAAGAGATTGCGAAACTCATGGGCCTGGCCCTGGAACGCACCGAGCTCTTAAAACAAGCGCAAGTGCTGAACCAACAGAAAGACGATTTTCTCGCGATGCTCTCGCACGAGCTTCGCACTCCCATCAGCGCCGTCGTCGGTTGGTCGGATCTGCTCTTGGCCAACCCGCGCAATCCCAATCTCGACCTCAACAAAGGCCTCGAGATCATCCGCAAGAACGCCCTTCACCAAAAAGATCTGATCAACGACATGTTCGATATCTCCCTGGTCACGAAAGGCCTCATGAAGATCGATCGCCGTAAGTTGGATCTGGCCGAACTTATTCAAAGCTGCGTTGATGCTGTCATGCCGCAGGCTATGGAAAGGGAGATCGCACTCGATTTTCATAATAGCGTGAGCGACGCCACGACCTATGGCGACCATTCCCGCCTGGAGCAGGTTTTTCTCAATGTCCTGAATAACTCGCTCAAATTCACCCCTCACGGCGGGAGCGTGGCTATCATCATGCTCCCGGCGCCAGGAGGCCTCAGCATTCAGATCAAAGACAATGGAATCGGTATCGAACCGAGCTTTCTACCCTTCGTCTTCGATCGTTTTCGCCAGGTTGATAATTCGACGAGTCGCAGTTATGGAGGAATCGGGATCGGCCTCACTATCGCCCATCACATCGTTCAACTCCACGGCGGGGAAATCAAGGTCGCAAGCGAAGGCAAGAAGCGCGGGGCCTGCGTTTCGATCACGCTGCCGAAAACTATCATGACGATCCTACCGAAGCTGATGTAGACTGGGATTTGCGCCCAGTTGAACTTCTCTCGTGATTGGATCCTATGAAAATCACCATACATACGATGAACGCTTCTCATGCTTCAGACGTAGCCAAACTTTCAGCTCAGCTCGGTTATCCGACGAGCCCCGAAGAGATGGAACAGCGCATTCGGACTCTCCAGGCAAAGCCGGATCATCTTCTGCTCGTCGCCGAAGCTCTCCACGAATCGACCGGCATCGTAGGATGGATTCATGCCAAGAGAGTCGAAAGCCTGACCGATGCGGATTCAGTTGAAATAGCTTCTTTAGTGATCGAAGAGAAGGCGAGAGGGCAGAGAATTGGCGAGAAGCTGGTTGCAGAGGTCGAAAAATGGGCCGAGGATAAAGCCGGGCAGGTCTCTCTTCGCTCCCAAACCAAAAGAGTCGATGCGCATAGGTTTTACCAGCGTCTCGGATACCGGATCACCAAAACCTCCTACACGTTTGTCAAAGCCCGGCCCTGAAAGTTTTCTGTGGCCTAGAGCCTCAAAAAGTAATAATGATTATCATTATTATTGAAGGAAAGGCTCCTCCATGCGCAATATACTCCTAGGATTACTCATATTTTCTGCCACTCCGGCTTTTGCCGACGAAATCTGGATTCCTCACACAAACACCCAAATTGACCTAGATACTTTCAAAGCCAGCCTGAGCCAAAGCCAATTGGTTGTCGTGGGCGAAGAACACTACGATCCGGAAATCGTCGCGGTCGAGGCATCGATAGTCGAACAACTGAGCAAAGCCGGCCCCACGACTTTAGGCTGGGAATTCTTGAACCTCGTGGATGCCGAGCAAGTCGCGAGCACCGTCACCCTGCTGAAAGCGGGTCAACTTTCGGCTGAGCAGGCTCTGAACGTCTTCTATCCGAACGATGGAGCCGTTGAATACAAAGCCCTCTTTGAGACTATCGCCAAGACCGACGTCCAACTTATTCCGACCAACCTCACGCGCGACCAGAAGTCTCCCGTGACCGCGAACGGCATCCAAGCCGCGCTGCCCGGAACCGTCCCCCCCCGGATTCGCGATGGGTTCGGACGCCTACCGTGAGCGTTTTGTCGAGGCCATGGGCGGCCACACGGTTACGAGCACGATCCAGAACTACTTTGCCTCGCAATGCCTGACCGATGATGTGATGGCCTACAGCCTTCTGCAGAATGCGGCCGAGCGCCGCGCACTCGTAACCGGTTCCTTTCATGGCGACTATCGTGATGGCGTCGTAGCCCGCCTCGAAAGCCGCACGGGCAGCGCTATTCTTTATGTGAAAGTCGTGCAGAAGAGCGATCTCGAAGGAGAAGACCTGGCCGCGGCCATGAACGATCCCAAGTATGGCCCTATCGCCGACATCCTTTATCTCATAGACTCCCAGGATAAAGCGCCCGCTGCTCAAGGTAAGGAAGCTCGCAAGTGAAGAAGTCTCTTTATGGAATGGCAAGTCTCCTGCTCGCTTCGCAGCTTCATGCCGAAGTCCTCGATATCGGAACTCTAGGCGGAACATACAGCTTTGCCCGTGACATCAACCAGAAAAGCCAGGTCGCCGGCGAAGCGAAGACGGCCAAAGGCTTGACCCATGCGTTCCTTTGGGAAAACGGGGCGATGAAGGACCTCGGCACTCTCGCAGGACAAGCCTTCAGCATGGCCAACGGCCTCAACAATCTCGGCGAAGTCGTTGGCTACGGCCGCTCTTCGGCGACCACGGGCCAGACCAAGGCTTTATTATGGGATGCGAACGGCAAGATTCAGGCGTTGCCGAATCTCTCGGGGCAAAGCTACGCGCAAGCCTCCGATCTCAACGATAAGGGTGAGATCGCTGGCGTCAGCGGTACGAAGGCCGTTGTCTGGAAGAATAAAAAGGCCAAGGCCTTGCCGAGCCTCGGCGGAGATTATTCCATCGCGCTCGGCATCAACAATTCGAGCTGGATTATCGGCAATAGCCTGACCAAGACGGGCGAGGTCCATGCTACGCTTTGGCAAGACGGCAAAGCTGTCGATCTTGGAACTCTCGGCGGTCGTTTCAGTACCGCGAATGCCATCAATGACAGAAACCAGATCGTAGGGTCGAGCGAAGGCAAGGATGGAGAGGTTCACGCCTTTCTCTGGGAGAATGGCGAGATGAAAGATCTCGGTCCCGGCATGATTCGAAACATAAGCGCCCATTCCCTGCTGGCTGGGGAAAGCCCGGAAGATGCTTTGAATGAAGCCTCTTCCGCATTGATCTGGTCGGCCTCTTATGCCTCTTCGCGGCTCGAAGAACTTCCCGGCGCGTCCTACAGCTCGGCTTTCGGAATCAATGACGAAGGCATCAGCGTCGGCGTTACCGAACTCAAACTTTCGGACGAGGCCCAGGCCGGTGCGGCTGGGGAATTCCATGCGACGGTCTGGCTGCCCTGAAGAATCAGTAGCGGTAGGTGCATTGAACCGTCGGTGGACACAGTCCTTGCAGCTCTCCTTCCGGGAAGTCGGCGCTTACTTCCTTCAGTTGGCCCATCTGCCCAAGGACTGAGAAATCCTCGATAGGATTCGAGCCCAATTCAAGAGAGGTGAGCTTCGGGAGACGGCTGAGCGCACTGATATCGGAGATCTCGGCATCATTGAGCTTCAGCTCTCTAAGCGACTTATAGCTGCTCCAGGGGATAGTGTTGATATCCGCTCCGAGCGGGTTGCCCGACAAGTCGAGGGCTTCGAGCTTGGTCAGCGACTTCCAGGGAACGAGGCTGGTGTCCCAATTCTCGACTTCGACCACGGTAAGATCACGCAAGGCCGTCAAGGACGAGAGGAACGAAAGATCCACCATCGCCTGCACATGGCTGGCTCTGAGTATGAACGTGCGTAGCTTCTTCAGGGCCTTGAGCGAAGAGAGATCGCTAGCTTCAGTCCCATAGAGCTCAAGGCTCTCGAGTTTCCTGAGATGAGCTATGGGAGTGAGATCCGTAAGGTTCT
>JASLCY010000452.1 GCA_030151925.1 Oligoflexus sp. | reverse complement strand
GGGAGGGGACGCATAGCGTCTCATTCCGCACGAGGCTTTGCACCGCTGGGCTTAATTCGTTCGCTCGTCGTTCCAGTTCGCTGGCCGTGATCAGCATCATGGCGTCGCTCCGCAGTCCAGATTACGGGCGGCTATCGTCAAATGATAGCGCGGATCCAGGAAAGCCAGGTCCAGGACGCGGGGAAAGAGGCAACCGTCTCCGGGAATGAAGTCCTGCCATGAATAGGCCCAGCGATGATTCTTTTGATCGGGTAGATGATAACCGTCCGGCTCGCGGTGCAGCGCGGGGCTTTCGATCAGGGCCTGCACGGCCGCGCCGATCTCCGGCGCGGGAAAGTCTTTGCCCTTCAGCAGAGGCGCAAGGAACACCAGCTCAGGAGCCTGACCGCGTTGGAGAGCGAGGCGCGCGAGCACCAGGGAGCTGGTGCCGTCGGTGAGCACCAGATCGGCTTTATCGCCTTGTCTTTGGAGTTGCCCGACCATGTTTTTTACGCCATCCGGCGTTTGGAAGATCAGGTACTGCTCGACAAAAAACAGCTTGGGAAATTCGTAGGTATCGGGACCGGCGACGCCCGCTTTCACGTCGGCCGGCAGCGAAACGACCGTATGCGCGCAGGCGGCGAGCATAAGGCTGGTCCATACGAAAAGAGCCTGACGAAGTTTCATGGTTTTTCCTCCGGCATGCGCGTGAAGAGAGCCATGACGAAAGCGACGAGCGTCCCCATCACCACGATCAAAGCCAATTCACGGAGGACCGGGTGCCGGGCGAAGAGCAAAGTGCCGAACGAACAGAGGGTAAGACCGCCGGTAAGGACGACTTTGCCCTGATCTTTCGGATCATGATCGCCCGAGACGAGGATAGAGGCATAATCGAGCGCGACCGCGATCACCAGCGACAGCCCCATGACATGCACGATCGTGATATGGCGGCCGGTCGCGTAGAAAAAGACCTGCAGGCCTAGCGTCGCCAGCAGCAGAGGCAGGAAAATCAGAGCGATCTTATGCCATTGCCTTTGCCAAGGCACGAGATAGAGGAGCATCACGCCGAGGCCGATCAGGAAGAGCGTTCCGAGATTACGCGTGAGGTCGCTCAGGAGGTATTCATAGAAAGCGCGGGGATGCATGGGAATCGCGCCTGGGACCTCCGCCTTCTCGCCGAGGAAGACGAGCAGATAATCGTGCCCCGGCAGGGATTCGAACCAGGGCAGAGGCCAGAGCTTCGACCAGAGAGCAAGATAATCGCGGCTCGTATAGGTCTCGGTGAAGAGGAAAGCCTCGCGGGGAAAAACGAGTTTGAGGCCCAGCTCCCGTCCCTGCTCTTCCATGGAACGGAGACGCTGGTCGAAGTCCCTATTGAAAGCCGCCCGCGCTTCCTGCTGCCTTTCGGGACTCACAAAATCCGCTAAAGGATGGAAGACGTCCGGAGCGAGCGACCGGCTCTCCTGCAATTTCCCATAGGCGGCCGCAGGGTCTTCGCCCTTCGCGAGCGGCACAGCATGCATAGTCTCGAACGAGAAGGATTGGTAGGATTTCGCGAAACGTTCGGTCTGCGCGAGGATGCCGGGCGAGGCGAAGCGGAACTCCTCGAGGTTGGTCTGATAATCGGGTTTCGGCAGGATCAGGATCAGAGCCAGGGTTACGAGGAAAGATACCGTAAGGACTTTTTTGTTCCAGGGCCAGGGCTTCAGATGTATGGCGCGGAAAGCCAGCTTTTGTATCTCGAAACGGAACACGAGCAGGAAGAGGATGAAACCGAAGAGCGATCCGAGCGAGATGACGGCGATCTGCCTCGCCATATGCGAATGGCTGAACAGCATGACGAGGAAGCCGATGATCGTGGTGCCGAGCGCCGAAAACACTCCCACGAGCCGCCTAGCGTCGAGCTTTTTGAAATCGACGCCCGAGAGATGGACGAGCGTCTCGTTATTGAATGAGACGAAGGTCGAAGTGAAGGCGAGGACCAGGCCGTAGAGCGTGCCGTCGACCGCTTCGGCCAGGGCCAGCCCGAGCACCGAGGAGACGGCCGTCCCCAGCGTGAGGTAGAGCAAAAGGCTCCATTGGCGACAGAAATAACGGAACACCGCCAGACTCAGGACCAGCGATAATCCGCTGCAGAGGATGATGTCGTGCTGCACGGCGTCGTAGTTCTCGAGAGCGTAGAAGTCGCCGCTGATATAAGACAGTTCGCTGTCGTGCTTCCGCACGAAGGTATAGAGCGCCCGCACCTTCTCCCAATCGATGTCGCCATCGCGTTTGGCGACGAGGGGCGCCGCTCCCGAATTCGTCTGCGTGCCCTGGATGAGCTTCGGCAGTTCCTGGCTCAAAAGCAGAGGGTCGACCATGAGGAGCTTCAGCATGCCGAGGCCGCCGGGCGCCGTCAGCCAATTCTCGACCTGCTGGAAGGTCTTCGCCTGGTGCCGGGCGCTGAGCAGCTCGTCATGATTCGGCAGGAAGGGCAGGAGACGGTAGAGGTCCTTCACGTCGCCGGTCGGCGCGAAGGCCTCGACACGATGATAACCGGCTTCCCGCAATCGATCCCACAGCTCGCTCTCGAGGGCTGGATTCGGCTCGTTCAAACGGAAGAAGACGCGGTCCTGGAAGAGATCCGATCCCTGGAGCTTATGGAAGATCGCCGCTTCCTCCGGCCGGCTCCGTTCGATGGAGGCGACCACGTCCTGCTCGATATGCAGGTGCCGATAAGCCCAGTATCCTACCACGCTCGTGATAAGGGCGACCCAGAACCATTTGAGTGCGAGATTCCTCATCGACTGATCTTCATGCTGTGAAACGTCAGAACCGTTTTGTCGTCAGCGGTGAGGAAGGTGAGATGGTCCAGGCTCATGTCCGGTTTGAAATCGAGCGTGACCTCTGTAAAAAAGACCTTCGTCTGAGGCTTCGGTTTAACGGTGAGACGATCGTGATCGAGAGCCAGGTCGAAATTCTGTTCGAGGCGCGGATCCATCGTGAACAGGTCACGCACCAGGCCCATGGTCTGATCGAGTTTCTCCCTGGCGTCGGGCGGCAGGTCCTTGAGCTGCGCTCCGGCCCCGAGGAAAACCGGTTTGCCGTCGGGCCCGAACTTCACCTGCCAGGCTTCTTGCCCAGCCGGCTGCCAACTCAGGAGCCCGTGGTCGTAACCGACCTTGACCGTGGATTTAAGCGGCCTCAGCAGGAGAGGCGAGGTCTTCACCTGCTCGGCTTCGCCCGCGAACTGCTTGACGCCTTGATAATGCGTTTTGATATCGGAAAGCGTAAGGGCGAGAACCAGGAATCCAACGAGCGTCATGATCTCTCCTTTACGGCCGCGTTCAACTTTTCCCGGACGAATTCCGGCAGGACGAAAAATATGCTCTGGTCCTGGCCGTTCACATAGACCTGCCGCGTCCAACCCGTTGAGCACAGGATTTCATCCGCGGTTCCCGCGCCGGCGAAGATCTTGTAATGGATGACCATCTCCGCGAACTGGAAATCCTCGAGCCTGGCTTCGATCGTCAGGAGGTCGTCGTACTTCACCGGCCTCCGATACTGCGCGTGCGCCTCGACCACCGGCATAGCGATATTCGCCTGCTCCAGCACGGGCCAGTCGAGCCCGAGGGATTGCATGAGCGCGGTGCGGCCTATCTCGAAGTATTTGAGGTAATGGCCGTGCCATGAGATGCGCATCACGTCAACGTCATGAAAAGGCACGCGATGCGATGTGCGAGCGATCAACGCCATAGGGAGGCCTCGGCCGTCAGAAGCGCTTTCATCCCGCGTATCTCGTGATCGAGGGCGCGGTCTTCGCGGACCTGCGGCATCGCGCGCTGCAAACGCAGAAGGACGTCGTGGAACCTGGGATGGAGAGGAAGCTCGTGGCCTTCTTCGGCCAGGAGATGGAAGGCCTGCGTGAGCGCCATGAGATGGATGCTCAGGCCGTCCAGGGCGATATCGGCGATCGCGAGGATATCCCGGGCCGCGATCGTCCCCATGCTGACGACGTCTTGGTTCGAGGCCTCGGTCGGCCTGGAGAACACCGACATCGGCGTGGCGAGCTTGGCGATTTCCGAAGCCAGCGAGCTCATCGAGATCTGCATCGCTTTGAAACCGTGATAGAGCGAAGGCGAAACCTGGCGGCTCACGAGGTTCTCGGGCAATCGGCCTTTGGATTCCATCAGCAGCGCCATCTGCCGATCGAGCAGATTGATCGTGCTCGCCGCCGCGGCCTTCAGCATGTCGCAGGCCAGGGTCATATGCTGGCCGAGGAAATGCCCGCCGTTCAGCACGAGATCCTCCTCGTGCAGGAACACGGGGTTGTCGTTCACCGAGTTGATCTCGGTCTCGATCCAGAGGCGCGTCGTGTTCAGGGCTTCCTTGAAGGAACCGAGGATCTGCGGCGCGCAGCGGATGGAATAAGGATCCTGCACGCTGCCCGCGCGCGTCGTCTCCAGGGTCTTGGGATCGCGTCGTCCGAGCCTCTGCTCCGGTTCGTAAAGGTACTGGCAGATCGCGGCCGCGGCCTCGCCCTGCCCGACGTGAGGTTTCACCCGATGCAACGCCGGCAGGAACGGGGCGCAGGGGCCTTGCCAGATCTCGACCATGGCGGCCGTCGCCAGAGCCGCGCCTTCGTAGAGGCGCTCGAGGCGTTTCCAGGCGAGGCCGGCCACGGCCGCCATCACCGAAGTCCCGTTCATGATCGCCAGCGCCTCACGCGCCTTGAACGCATAAGGCTCTGTTTCCAGCCGCTGCCAGACTTCGGCGGCCGGGATGGTCCGCCCTTCGCAGAGGGCTTCCCGTTCGCCGCCGAGCACGGCCGCGATATAGGACAGCGGCGTGAGGTCGCCGCTGGCGCCGACGGAGCCGCGTTCGGGTATCAGCGGCAGGATCCTGCGATCCAGGAGAGCGCCGAGCCGTTCCAAAAGATCAAAACTCACGCCCGAACGTCCCTGCGTGAGGCAGTTCAAACGAACGAGCAGGATCGCGGCCAGGACGTCTTCGCTGAAGCTCGGCCCTAGGCCGCAGCCGTGATAACGATAGAGGTTGGTCTGCAACGCGCCGGCGTCGCCGAAGCCGATGCGGGACGCCGAGGAGGATCCGAATCCGGTCGAAGCCCCATAAATCGGCCACCCGTCCGCGACCTTCGTGATCAGGAAACGATGGTTGTCTTCGATCTGCCGCTTGAATCCCGCGTCGCCGTCCAGGGCCACGCGCGTAATCAGGCCGCGCGCGTAGGCGTCGAGATCCTCGAGCGAAAGTTGATTGCGAAAATTCAGGGTCAGGGAACGGGGCATATCGAATCACCAAAACGGGAAAAAGTTAAACCAGTGCTGAGGCGCGGCTCTAACCTTGGCTTCGAGGCAGGCCGCATAACGCGAGAGGAGCTCCGCTTCGCTCAAGCGCCCTTCGCCGTCCCAGAGCGTATCGAACTCGATCCTGTAGTTCGCCTTCGGTCCGAGCCCCTTCTTCACGGCGCTGACGAGCACCACCGGCGCCCTGAGCCGCGTCGCCAGCACGAAGGGCGCCTTCGGCCATTC
>JASLCY010000431.1 GCA_030151925.1 Oligoflexus sp. | reverse complement strand
GGGGCCGATGCCGGTCAGCTCCAATCAAAAGATGGTCCCGCTCGAAAAATACGGAGTGAAAGTCGTTTCGTTCGGTTTCATGACCGATCCTTACACGCCTGTGATCTGGCGCGGGCCGATGATCACCAAAGCGCTCGAACAGCTGTTTTATCAGGTGGAATGGGGCGAGCTCGACGAACTCATCATCGACCTCCCGCCAGGCACCGGCGACGTGCAGCTGACGATGATCGAGAACCTGCCGCTCTTCGGCGGCATCGTGGTCTCGACTCCGCAGGCGATCGCTCTGCTCGATGCCCACAAGGGGCTCTCGATGTTCGAGAAGCTCGGCGTCCCTATCATCGGCCTCGTCGAGAACATGTCTCATTTCGAATGCAGCGTCTGCGGCCATCACGAAGACGTGTTCGGACAAGCGCAGATCGAGCAGTTCGCGATCGAACGCAATTCCAGGATCATCGCCCGCATACCCCTCACGCGCCGCATCCGCGAGGCTTCGGACGAAGGCCGTCCGGCTATCGTCTCCGACCCGGTGATCGGCCACCATTATCTCGAGTTGGTCGAAAACGTCCTCGCCTACCAGGCCTCCCTGTAATCCAATGGGGGAGCGGCTTAGCCCCGCCTCCCCCGTTTTGAGTAATTCTTTTTAATTTCCCCTGTATTTTTAAGGTATTTTAAAGAGTCAGAAATCCTCTATCATCCCGATACCTTGTCATAAAGCGCAAACGACCCCTATCTATCATGCGATCACCAACGGCCGCAGGGCCAAGGCCAACCGCGCTTATGAGACTTTCCTTTGCCGTAAATTCGTGGTGCCGGACGGCGCTCAAGCGGATCCGAACGACGCCAACCCGGATTTGACCAAACGCACCTATTGCGACAACTGCCATAAATCGCTCGAGCCGATGGCCGCCTTTTTCAACCGCTGGCCGGAAACGGGTTCGGTCAACTACATCTACAACAAGGATAAGAACGTGAGCGACACCGGCCGCTACGATGGCCAGACCGGTGACGGCGCGGTGGCCTTCGGCAAGATCCTCACCCAGACGGAGGAGTTCAATGACTGCGGCGTGAAGCGGGCGTTCGAATTCATCAACGGCCGTAAGATGACGGACGATGAAGCCAACAATATGGTCGATGAGTATAAGACGACCCTCAAATCATCGGGCATGAACATGCGGGAGATCCTGAAGAAGATGGTTCTCGCACCTGACTTCCTCTCACCGAAGGCGCAGCCATGAAAAAAAATCTCCTCACGCTCGGCGTGACAGCAGCGTTGACGTTTGGCCTCTCCTGCAGCCGCCCCGTGGACGGCAAGAACCAGAGGATCAAATCGGAAGGCCGCGACCATGCCCTGGCCATGGGCATGATGTTCATCAACGCGAACGTTCCCAAAGGCGGGCGCGTAGGATTCATCGCCGACAACATGGTTCCCGTCGCCACCAAGGATGCCAAGGGCACGATCGACAGCTCCGGCACGGCTTATTTCTCGTCGAACATCGTGGGCAGCATGCTCATGCGCGTATATCCGGAGCTGTTCCCGACGGAACGGATGGTTCGTAAGCACTGGCCGACCTTTAAGCAGATCGATCCTATCCTGACCTGAGAGAGATTCGAGTCGAAGGATGGACGCATGATGTTCAAGGCCCGAGGGTCTTGTTGCTCTGCTCCATCCGTTAAGCTGCGCGTTTTACTTCACGCTCCGACCCTGCCTGATTCCTGCATAAACGAGATCTGACCGGTAACAAAATGATAACACAGACAAACTTCGGCCCTTAAAACGACATGATCTGACTTTTCATTTCAGGCGGATAAAGGAAAGTTTGTAACAGATCCTCGAATTTTCCGATAAGAATTCTTAGATGGCTCGCAGGATTTTATCAAAATGTGAATGATGCGTTTGCCGTCCCGTTCACAGCGAGAGGTTCGAATTGAGAAAGGGCAACCGATTTTTCAAGGCAATAGGGGCCGTGGCGCTCGGCGCTGCGCTATGGACGGCCTGCGGAAAACCACCGGCACGTCCTGGATCGTTCGGCGCCAAAGGCGCCTCAGGAGATTCCAACTCACAAGGTGATGCTGCGAGCCTCACAAGCTGCAAGACCGCTCAGCCCGGTGAGTCGCCGCTTCGTCGCCTCACGCGCTTCGAATTGAACAATACCTTCCGCGATATCTTCGGCGACGATACGCAGCCGGCGAATTCGATCCCTTCCGAAGAGCTCGGCAACGGCTTCGGCAACGATGCCGCCGCGCAGTCGACCTCGAGCCTCTATGTGTCGCAATATAAGACGATGGCCGCGGCGGTCGCGGATCGTGCGCTCGCCAACGCCGCGTTCGTAAAACAATATGCGTCCTGCCTCGCGGCAGCGAACTCCTCGGCGACGGAAGATTCCTGCGTGAATCAGGTCATCACCGCCTTGGCTCCGCGACTCTACCGCCGTCCCCTCACAGCGGCCGAGACCGGAGAGCTCACTCAGCTCTATAAAGCCCTGCGTCCTTCGTCGACCAGCTTTACGGCCGCCTTGTCGGGACTGATCGCCACCGTCCTGCAGTCGCCCGATTTCCTGTATCGCGTCGAGTTCGGCGACGGATCGACCGCGAAGAACAACGTCGTAAGGCTCTCGGGTTATGAGATGGCTTCGCGCCTCTCCTACCTCTTCTGGGGCTCGGTCCCCGACGCCGCCCTCCTCAAGGCCGCCGCTGACAATCAACTGACGACACCGGCGCAGATCAAGGCGCAGGCGGAACGTCTCCTGGCCGATCCCAAGGCCAAGGACGTGATCCATCATTTCTTCGACCAATACCTGCCGATCAGCGATCTCGCTTCTTTGGAGCGGGATAAGAACCTCTTCCCGACCTTCACGCCCGCGATCGGCAAACTCATGTACCAGGAGACCCATGAGTTCCTCGATTATCTCCTGTTCGGCGAGGGCTCGGGGAATTGGGGCTCGGCTTTCAACGCCGGTTATACCTTCGTGAACGAGGATCTTGCGAAATTCTATGGCATCGACGGCGTGAAGGGCGACGCCTTCCAGAAGGTCGCCGTCGATCCTTCCCAGCGCATCGGCCTGTTGACCCAAGGAGGTTTCCTGGCAGGCACGACCCATTCCTCGGTGACGAGCCCGGTCTATCGCGGTTCGTTCGTCGTGCAAAAACTCCTTTGCCAGACGATCCCGCTGCCTACCGGCGATATCGCCGCCAAGGCCATCGCTCCGACCGATACGGACGGGACCACGGCGCGCGAGCGTTTTACGCAGCACTCGGCGGACCCGGTCTGCGCCTCGTGCCATAAGAGGATGGATCCGATCGGGCTCTCCTTTGAGAACTACGATCCCGTCGGCCTTTATCGTACGCAGGAAAACGGCAAGACCATCGACGCGAGCGGCGCTCTTCCCGCGGGGATCGACAACGCGGGGACTGCGGCGAACGCGGTCGAGCTCTCGAAGCGCATAGCAGCCAGCGCGGATACTCAGAAGTGCTTCGCCAGCAAATGGATGACCTACGCCTACGGCAAGGCCATCACGGCCAAGGACAGCTGCTCCACGTCCTCCCTGCTGCAGGCTTATCAGGACTCGGGTTATAACGTCCGCAAAATGCTCATCGCCCTCACGCAGACCGATGCTTTCATGTATCGGCCCGCGGTGACGCCTTGAGAGGGGAGAAGAGGCATGACTCGTTTTAAGCTCGATCGACGGTCCATGATCAAAGGCGCGGGATCCATCGCGATCGCGCTCCCTTTTCTCGAGATCATGAGCAACGATAAGCTGCTCGCCGCCAACGGCGAATTCGCCAAGCGTTTCATCGCGTTCTACACGCCGGGCGGCACGGTCCTGAAGAACTGGACGCCGACCGGCTCCGAGACCGACTTTAAATTGAGCCCTATTCTCAGCCCGCTCGAGGCCGTGAAAAACAAGATCCTCGTCATGAGCGGCCTGCAGATGGCATCGGCCAAAGGCGAACAGCATCAGGCCGGAGCGGTCGCGCTGCTCACCGGCACCTCGCAGCAGGACGCCGCGAACCAATACGCGACCGGCCCTTCGGTGGATCAGGCGTTGGCTAGCCGCCTCTCGAAAGGCAAGAAGTTCGCGAGCCTGCAGATGGCCGTACGCTGGGCGACGGGCAAATCGCACGGCGCGGTGAGCCCGATGAATATCATCAATTTCGAGGCGAATAGCCCCTTCAGCCCCATCCCGCCCGCCGTCGATCCCAAGGAGATCTGGCAATCGATGTTCGGCAGCCTCAGCACCGACGGGAAGATGGACGCGGCTGCGGCCCTGGCCCTACAGAGGGACAAGTCCATCCTCGATTTCGTGGACAAGAAATACAACGCGCTCTCGAAGCGTCTCGGCCAGGCCGATCGCATGGCGCTCGAGCAGCATCTCACGAAGATCCGTGAGCTCGAGACTTCCTTGTCAGCCACCGGCGGCGGCGCGATGTGCAAGCCGCCGACCCTGGTCGATACCTCGGACTACAACCCGCGCGCGGGCCTGGATTCAGCCGATGACGGCAGCAACGTCGCTGGCGGCACCGACAAGGCCATCCCGAAGGTCGGTAAATTCATGATGGACATGATGGTGATGGCGATGGCCTGCGATCTCACCGGCGTGGGAACGATGCAATGGACCGATACGGAGGCGAAGCATACCTTCCCCTGGCTCGACACGATCCCTTCGCAGCCGCTTATCAACCACCATCACTTCTATCAGCATGACGGCGGTTACAAGCCGGATGAGCTTACGCGCATCTATACCTGGTACGCTTCGCAGTTCGCCTACTTCATCGATGCCTTGTCCAAGGTGAATCTGGGCGACCATACCCTGCTCGACGAGACGGTGATGTTCTGGGGCTCGGAATTGCAGGAGCCGCCCACCCATTCCAAGACGAATATGCCCTTCCTCCTCGCGGGGAACGGCGGCGGCTTGAAGACAGGTCGTTGGCTCACGCGCCAGGATTCGTCGCACAACAACCTCCTGGTCAATATACTCAATCTCTGCGGCGATGACCGCAAGACCTTCGGCAAAGCGGATTACGTGACCGGCGCCTTAGCAGGCCTCACATGAAAAGGATCGATATGAAGAACCTTTGGACCATCAGCCTCGTACTTCTCGCCGCTTGCAGCGAAAGGCCCGCGACTCCCGCGGTCGGCAGCGCCGCGAGGTCGGGCGCGAAACAGGACTCCGGCGATGCGTCGGCGAAATCGGACGATGTCTATTCCGGCTCGAACCAGAAGACTTCGGACGATGCGTCCACCGACTCGATGTCGAATTCCGCGGCCGACAACCAGACCGCGATGAACGCCGCCGCCGATGAAGCCGCGAAGAAAGCCGCGCAGGAGAAGGCGGACCAGGATACGGTTACGAAAGTGTTCGACGGTTTCCGCTGGGAATTCGCCTGCGACGTGGATCCGGGCGACAGCGATCAGTGCAACAGCAACGCGAAAGTCGACGAGACGCGCATGATACCGGCTTTGCAGGGACAGACCTACACCCTCACGCTCAGGTTCCGCGGCGTGGTCGAACCGATGATGTATAAGGACGGGATGCGATCGGGCGATCGTTTCTATATAGGCGGCTCTCCGAACAACGGGACCTACAATATCTATGCGATCGAGGTATCCAATCCGAAGCAGACCTACTACCTGAACTACGCGGATTCCGTCGGCCACGACACCCGTTTGATCGATTATACCGACAAGATCAAGGTCGCGGCGGGCGCTACGATCAAATTCACGGGCGACGGCCAGAACGGAGTCGAGATCTCGAATTTCAGGAAGCTCGTGACTCCGGACGTCCCGCCGAGCACGTTCTTCAACGGCCAGTTCATACAGATGAACGTGGTTTCGATCGCACTGGAAGGCAACTGACGAATCTTTTGACAGCCGCATAAGGGTTGGACAAACGAAGATGGCAAAGGGCGGTTTAAACCGCCCTTTTTTAATAATGTTATCAATGCATTACTGAATCGACACGGTCCCGCCTCGGCTCGGCACGAGGATCGCAAAGAAGAGATCGCCGGGTAGTTTCCTCTCTTGTTTGCTGTCTATAGGTTCGGAATCCCTGGTTTCGAACTTCCTGTCGCTGCTCCACTACTCCCTGTACCTGCTGCCATGTTCAAGTCTATCAGTAGACAAGAACGCTACCCGGCCCCAACTTCAAGCCTTGTTCGCCACCTGTCCCATCAAACCTTCGACCGTCGAACGGAAGATCTCCCTGTCATCATCCGCGTTCACCTGATGAGCCCAGATCCATGCGCCTTGGCGATAGATCGCGAGGGTTTGTTTCTTCTTGGTCCACGATTCGCTGGAATCCAGTTCCAGCTCGACCCATGCCTGTTCCTTCGCGGCCTTGGTCATAGGCGCGACCGCGGTCGGGGACAGCGGAGTCTTCGCATATCGCCCGTCGGCCCAGGCCAACTGGCGATTCGATCCCGGTGCGGTGTGGATCAAGCAGCCGGCGCTGCCGACGTCCTGCAGTTGGGCCCTCAGCGCATCCATCACGCCGTCCGCCGTAAAACAAAGGCTGAGGCGCAC